>CABZJG010000072.1 GCA_902525995.1 Paracoccaceae bacterium
CGCGTTTCGGAAAAAGCAGAGATTTCCGCATCACTTGCGGTTGGCTCAAATTTTGAAAAATACGTATCGAAAACGCGCAGGAAATGATGTGCTGTATCCCGAAAAACAGCGTCTTGTTTCATCCGCCCGTTGCTTAAAGCTAAAGAGGATCGATCTTGTATGCCGCCCAATGCGGCAATCGCTCTGCCACGCTCACCATTCGCAAACTGCCGCCAGACATCCGGCCGCGCCATGTCTGGCCGCAGATCATCCATGTAAATGCCGTCCTGGCTGAGCAATGTTAAAATATCCTGAGCGGCGCGGATCATTTGTGATGTCAGATGATCTTTCATCGCGCGGTTCATGACCGCAAAGCCTATCTTATCATCCGGAGTTTCGGGAAAGTTCAGTGCCCGAATAAAATCAGAATTGGATAGTGGCACTGCTAGGCTCTCAAGCGGTGTGCCAAGTTCCAACACGGTTTGATCATTCGGGCCCTCTTGGGACGTCGCATCACTTTTGGGTCTTGCCTGCTCGGCTGCGCTATCCGCTTGTGCGTCGGGTAATTGGCTAAGCAGGCTATGAATTTTACGTTGCTCTTCGGCTATTTCTGTCAGCTTACGGCTGATAGAAGCTTCCAAGCTTGCTTGGGCACTGCTGTTATTTTGGTCAATAAATGAATGGCGCAATGCTTCGACCGCGGTATGCAGTCTGTACGCATCTTGTTGTGAACTCTGAAATTTTTGGATCATCAAAGCACAAACACCGAGAATCGCAGCCGATAAAAGTGCCGCCCCAGAAAAGACCAAAGCCGCTTCGGTGCTGACAGGTGGAATGCTCCAAAATACAAAGCCGCAAAAAATAACCCATATCAGCGCCAGACCCATCACAATTGCGCTGATTGCATTCAGGTTTTGACGGCTGCCGTGTGTGGATATGCCGTCAGGCGACGTCCGTAGATGGTTTTGTTCAGTCATTTAAAACAATTGGTTAGGAATGGATGTCAGGAATATTTAATGCCCAAGATTTCGTATGATTTTTCCCCTCCGGGGGTTTTCACTTCTACACTGTCGCCCTCTTCCTTGCCAATCAGTGCCCGCGCCAAGGGGGATTTGATGTTGAGCAACCCACGTTCGATGCTGGCTTCGTGTTCGCCTACAATCTGCCAGGTTTTTTCTTCGTCCGTGTCTTCATCCACCAGACAAACCGTGGCTCCAAATTTTATCGAACCGCTCATTTGTGAAGGGTCGATGACCTCTGCAAGCGATATAACACTTTCAAGCTCTTTGACCCGGCCTTCGATGAAACTTTGTTTTTCACGGGCTGAGTGGTATTCGGCATTTTCTGACAGGTCGCCATGTTCGCGCGCCTCTGCTATGGCTTTGATAATTGCAGGCCTCTCCACCGACTTTAGTTGCTTTAGTTCGGTCTCAAGCGCAGTATATCCCGCGCGTGTTATTGGGATTTTTTCCATATCAGGTCCGCTTTGTCACAGGTCGTAAAAAACGACGATTTGCTCGTTTATAAAAGGATATTGGGGCAAAGGCTACCTGAGAATGCAAACAAAAGATGCCAAATTTTCTGGCGGTTTGCGACCTTCTGTCCAAAACTGAGCCGCAAAAGGTGAAATTACCGCCGCGTTTAGATTGACGTTGACCTTTTGAGCAGGATATTTATGCGCAACAAAATTATGTGCACACCCCAATGAGGAAAACAAATGTCTAATACCGAACGGGAAGCAATGGAATATGATGTGGTGATTGTCGGCGCGGGTCCATCGGGCCTTTCGGCAGCCATACGACTGAAGCAACTCGATGCTGATCTTGATGTTGTGGTGTTGGAAAAAGGGTCCGAAGTGGGCGCGCATATTCTTTCGGGCGCGGTTTTAGACCCTTCTGGTCTCACCCGTTTGATGCCCGATTGGAAAGAACGCGGCGCCCCGCTGACTGTGCCCGTCAAAGAAGACAATTTCTACGTTCTGGGCGAAGGCGGTCAACTTCGCCTTCCGAATTTGATGATGCCGCCTTTGATGAATAACCACGGCAATTATATTGTTTCAATGGGCAATGTATGCCGCTGGATGGCAGAGCAGGCCGAGGAATTAGGGGTCGAGATTTTCCCCGGTATGGCCTGTTCTGAATTGGTGTTTGGTGAGAGCGGCGAAGTCAAAGGTGTTGTGGCCGGCGAGTTTGGTAAAAACCCCGATGGTACGCCTTCAGACGGGTACGAACCCGGCATGGAATTGCACGGCAAATATGTATTTTTATCCGAAGGCGTTCGTGGATCACTGTCCAAGAAAGTGCTGGAAAAATATGACTTGGCAGCAAAATGCGAAGTGCCAAAATTTGGTATTGGCATGAAGGAAATCTGGGAAGTGAAGCCCGAAAACCATAATGAAGGCGAAGTGACCCACACCATGGGTTGGCCATTGGGTTTCAAAAACTCCGGCGGCTCTTTCGTTTATCATTTAGACAATAATCAGGTTTACGTCGGTTATATTGTCGATCTGAATTACAAAAACCCGCATCTGTTTCCCTATATGGAATTTCAGCGCTTTAAGCACCACCCAAAAATTGCGGCGCTGCTTGAGGGTGGAAAACGCGTGGCTTACGGCGCCCGCGCGGTGACCAAGGGTGGCTTTCAGTCAATTCCGCAGTCCGCTTTTCCTGGTGGGGCTTTGCTTGGTTGCTCTGTGGGTCTTGTGAACCTGCCGCGGATCAAGGGCAATCACAATGCGATGCATTCGGGCATAGAGGCAGCTGAGGCGGCGTATAAAGCCATTCAAGCCGGCCGGTCCGGTGATGTGCTTGAAGAGTATGACGCCTCATTGCGCAATGGACCTATTGGCAAGGATTTGAAAAAGGTGCGCAATGTTGCGCCCCTGAACAGCCGTTTTGGCCCGCTTGGGGGGCTTGCGCTCGGCGGGTTTGATATGTGGTTTCAAACGATCTTTCGCTTTTCGCTGTTTGGCACCTTAAAGCACGGCAAAACCGATGCAGAGGCCACCGAACCAGCATCTAAACATCGCCAAATTGATTACCCCAAACCGGATGGAAAGCTGAGCTTTGATCGCTTAACCAATGTGTCATTTTCAATGACAAACCATGAAGAGCAACAGCCGGCGCATTTGCAGCTTACCGATGCTGACGTGCCTTTGTCGGTAAATCTACCGACCTATGCCGAGCCGGCACAGCGCTATTGCCCTGCAGGGGTCTATGAGGTTGTGTCAGAGGAAGGAAAAGAGGATCGCTTTGTGATCAATTTCCAAAACTGCGTGCATTGCAAAACATGCGATATCAAAGATCCAAGCCAGAATATCAATTGGGTCACACCGCAAGGCGGCGATGGACCAAACTATCCCAATATGTAAGGGGCTGTGACGTTATCGGCTCCGCTGAGCGGGTTGTGGGTTAAGAAATATACAGTTTTCACAGTTGTGAGGCCTGCGCGGCATTGCCATGGCTGGTTGTAAGCCCTAGTTTACAGGCAGAAAATAGTTTATGAGACCGGCCCGTTGACCAAAAAATCGCTTTTTATTGCTCTTACTCTTGGGCTGTTCGAACCCGCGACTGTAGCCGCAGAAGAGGGTCTAGCTGGGCCATATTTAGCAGCTCGGCATGCAAGTTTTGCACGGGATTTTCAAACGGCATCTACATATTTGCAACAGGTCATCGATCAAGATCTCGGCAATATCAATGCATTGGAAACGCTCATTTTGTCCAACATCGCGCTGGGTGTTTTTGACGAAATTTTTCCAATTTCCGCGCAGGTCGTTGAATCCGGCGTGGATAGCCAAGTTGCCCATGTGGCATTGATCGCACGCTCTGTTCAAAGCCAAGATTTCAAAGCGCTGATTGCCCAACTAAACGCCCAAAAAGGAATTGGTCACCAAGTTGTGGACGGTTTGCTTTTGGCATGGGCACTGGCCGGCGCAGGTGATGTCCAAGCGGCTTTTTCAAAGATGGATGCGTTAAGTGATCAAGAACCGTCGCGCGGACTTGTGGCCTATCATCGGGCATTGATGCACCATGTTGTTGGAGATTTTAGCGCCGCAGAGGCGATTTTTAATGATATTGGACAAGAGTCAGGCGCCCTGACGCGGCGGGCGATCATTGTACGATTGCAATCTTTGATGGCGCAGGGCGAATTTGATCAAGCAGAAGCGGTTTTGGAAGAATATTTTGGTCAGAATTTAGATCCTGAACTGTTTCAATTGCGCGCTGATATTAAAGCCAACCGGATGCCAGCTGAACGTATTATCGGGTCTGTTTCTGATGGTATAGCAGAGGTATTTTTTGCCATCGCAAAAGCGCTCAGCTCTGAAGCTCAGGATGAATATACTTTGATGCATGCACGGGTTGCAGAATTGCTATCAACTGAACATGTGGAATCAATTTTGCTGACGGCTCAGGTTTTGGAAAATATGGGCCAGTACGAGTTGGCAACGAAGGTTTATCAAAAAATTTCACCCGACAATCCGATTTTCCACCTTGCAGAACTGGGACGCGCCGAAGCGCTTCAAGATAGTGGAAATGTTGAAGCGGCAATTGAGGCCTTGGAAAACCTGACACGCAGCCACCCAACGATGGTCCGCGCCTATCGTGCGCTTGGCAATATTTTGCGATATGAAGAACGATATCAAGACGCCGTAAACGTCTTCAATGATGCAATTGATTTGACGGGGGCAGAAGATCAATCGGCTTGGCGGCTTTTTTATGCCCGCGGGATAGCTTATGAGCGTATGGATGTATGGCCAAAAGCGGATCGTGACTTTCGCGAAGCATTGCGGCTTAATCCGGATCAACCGCTTGTTTTGAATTACTTGGGTTATTCGCTTGTTGAAAAGAAAATTCAGCTTGATGAAGCTTTGGCGATGATCGAAAAAGCTGTTGAACTACGGCCGGACAGCGGGTTCATTGTGGATAGTCTTGGCTGGGTCTTGTTTCGCATGCAGCAGTATCAAGAGGCAGTTCCACATTTAGAACGCGCTGCCGAGTTGGAGCCCGTCGATCCAATTGTAAATGATCATCTTGGTGATGTGTACTGGGCTGTCGGGCGCAAACGCGAGGCTTATTTCCAATGGCAAAGAGCGTTGTCATTTGATCCGGAAGAAGCTGAAGCCGACCGGATTAGACGTAAGCTTGATGTGGGTTTGGATGTGGTGCTGCAAGAAGAAGGCGCGGATCCATTGACCTTTGCTCAAAGTAATGATTAACGAATTTGCGCCGGCAAAAATCAATTTATGTTTGCATGTGATAGGTCAAAATAGGAATGGCTATCATGAGCTGGACTCCTTGGTACTTTTTACAACCTTTGGGGATCGGATTTCTGTATCCTCGGATAGAGGTTGGGCATTAAAGCTGTCCGGGCCTTACGGGCAGGACATTCCCCAAGGCGCTGAAAACTTGGTCTGGCGCGCGGCTGAAATGACCACCCCCGGTGGGGGCGGCATTATTCAATTGGAAAAAAACCTTCCGCCGGCTGCTGGGATCGGCGGCGGCTCTAGTGATGCAGCTGCGGTTATTCGGGCCCTGTCGAAACTATATCCCAATGCAGACAGGCTTGAATTGGATCTGACGGATTTGGGCGCCGATGTGCTTGTGTGCATGTCTGCTGAACTCACCCGTATGGGCGGGATTGGTGAAAAGCTTATCCGCATGGGCCCGCCGCCCTCGCTTCCCATCGTGATGGTCAATCCTGGAGTTGCCTTAAACACGGCCGAGGTTTTTCAGGCCCTGGAGCAGAAAGAAAATCCGGCACTTCCCGATTATATGCCTAGGTCTAATGATCTATCCAACTGGTTGAACTGGCTCAACGCACAGCGCAATGATCTTGAGCGGCCAGCGATTAAATTGCGGCCAGTCATCGGGACCGTTCTAGCGGCTTTGAATGCCTTTTCGGGAACCAAATTGGCACGAATGTCCGGATCCGGAGCGACCTGTTTCGCCATCACTGAAACCGCCGAGCAGTGCGAAACGTTGGCGGCCTTGCTGCAACAGCGCTATCCGGACTGGTGGGTTGTGGCCACTCAAAGCCTGACGCGCAGCGGGGCTTAATTAATTCTATCCACCACATAAAGTGCCAAAGAGTGCAGGACGTCACGAATATCATGCTCAGGTAGCAGTAAGATCGACGCCTGCGCTTGTTTTGCCCAATACAGCACATCTTTGCGTGTTTCGTCAATCGCGCCATGCAAGGCTAAAAGATCAAGAGCATGTTCTAGATCGCCATCTTTTTGCGTGCCTTTTGCAATTGTTCTTGACCAAAATTCAAGCTCCTCTGCATTGGCTTTCGAAATGGCCTTGATGAAGGGAAGCGTCAGTTTTCTTTCGCGAAAATCATCGCCGATATTTTTTCCTGTGGCTTTACTGTCGCCAGTTACATCGAGCAGATCATCGACAATTTGAAATGCAATTCCCAATGCATCGCCATAATCATAAAGCGCCTTACAATGCGCTTGCGGCGCGCCAGCAATAACTCCGCCTACTTCTGTTGAGGCCGAAAAAAGTGCTGCCGTCTTGCCGCGCACCACCTGCATATAAATGGCTTCGGTTGTGCTTAAATCACGCGCTGCGGTCAATTGCAGCACTTCGCCTTCGGCAATGGTCGCCGAGGCGTTTGACAAAATATCCAGCACCTTCAGGGACCCCGTTTCAACCATCAACTGAAAAGCGCGTGAAAATAAATAATCGCCCACGAGAATGGATGATTTATTGTCCCACAGTAAATTGGCGGTCGGCCGGCCCCGGCGCTGCGTGCTTTCGTCAACCACGTCATCATGCAAAAGTGTTGCTGTGTGGATAAACTCAACGGTTGCCGCCAGATGTATGTCATAGGGGCCTTTGTACCCGCACATCATCGCGCTGGCCAAAGTGAGCATTGGCCGCAAACGTTTGCCTCCGGCGGCAACAAGATGCGCGGTGAGCTCAGGAATCCGGGGGGCATGTTCAGAGGCCATGCGCTCGGCAATAAGAGCGTTTACAGCCGCCAGTTTCGGCGCCAAAAGCGCAGCGAGACTATCATTTGGCTGTGTCATGATTGTGGCCGACATTTTATGCTCTTTTTTCCATCTGTCTCGACAATGTGAGGCTGCCTGACTATTCTAGGGCTTATGAAAGAGTTGCTGCGCACCAATGATATTACCGTGATCGCCTATGCGCGGGCTGTTCTTGCTGACGCAGGTATAGAAAGTTTTGAACTGGACGTAAATACAAGTGTTCTCGAGGGGTCCTTGGGCATATTGCCGCGCCGTTTGATGGTGGTTGATGTTGATTTGCATGACGCCATCGAGCTTATGCAAGATCATGAAATTCCCTGCGCATGACTGTCCTTTCCCCAAACATCACAGAAGACGAGTTTTTGGGTGGAAAATTGGTGATCAAACAGCCCCGAAATGGCTATCGGGCTGGTGTTGATCCTGTTTTGCTTGCCGCATCAGTAAACGCCAAACCAAAGCAGAGCGTTTTGGAATTGGGATGCGGTGTGGGTGTTGCATCGCTATGCTTGGGCCGCCGCGTGCCTGATTTGCAGCTCACTGGCATAGAGATTCAATCCGACCTGGCCCAGTTGGCTCGGGAAAATGCCGGCCATAACACTTTAAAAATGGATGTGGTGACAGGCGATTTGGCGGCTTTACCTGAGGGTTTGAAAACCAGCCAATTTGATCATGTGATTGCCAACCCACCCTATTTTGATCGAATGAAAACAACCCCCGCGTCCGATCCTTCCCGCGAGCGGTCCATGGGTGAGCAAACCCCGCTTATAAACTGGACCTCGGTTGCCTCAAAACGGGTTAAGCCGAAAGGCTATGTTCATTTTATTTTTCGCAGTGAGCGCTTGCCAGAATTGCTGAACGCCCTTCCAATGGACCTTGGCAGCCTGCGTGTGCTGCCCTTTAGCCCGCGGATCGGTCGCGCCAGCGAATTGTTGATCCTGCGCGCACGCAAATCGGGCCGCGCAGGGTTTTGCCTTGAGGTGCCCATTATCATGCACAAAGGCGCTGAGCATACTAAAGATGGCGATAGCTATACAGAGTTATTGAGCCGTGTTTTACGGCATGGTGCGAAAATCGAATAATACAACCTCTTTATCTAGCTCCGTTCACTGGAAAAACAAGCAAGTTTCCACCACTTTTTGTCTATTTTGCATCTGCGGCGTGACAGGTCGGGGAAAGTATGCTGACATAGAGATATTATAAAAAAAGGAGGTTAATAATGAGCGTTGTTGCGCATGTTCAAGAACTCAGAAAGAAACATGAAGCGTTATCACAGGCTGTAGAGCAGGCCCAAAAAACTACAAGTGCAGACACATTGCACATCGTCGATTTGAAGAAACAAAAGCTCCGAATAAAAGAAGAGATCATCAAACTCTCTTCCTAAATTCGTGAACATAACGGGTGCCAGAGCACATAGATAAAGGGCGTGTATACGCGCGTCTAAATTAGAAGTTTTGTCCGTTCACGAATGCAAAAACGTCCATCTTGTCCTTCCGCTGCAAGAACAAGGTCGGCGATGGCAAATGGTTTTGTAAGCAGAGGATTGAGCATCGGTTTAAGCACGGTAGTGATCTGCTCAGCTTCTGAGCGGTCTACGCGCCCTGTGAAAGTGATGTGAAATCGAAATTCATCCATCACATAGGGATATCCCCAAGTTTGCAATAAATCGTCTTGTGCAGCGGTCAAATTCGCTTTGCGGCGGCGCGCGAGCTCTTGAGGCGTTGCAGGGCTTCGAAATTTGTCAAAAGCGGTCACACAGGCCGCGGC
>CABZJG010000073.1 GCA_902525995.1 Paracoccaceae bacterium
CTGTTGATGTGCAGCCTAGTGAAGCTGTTGGGTTGGTCGGCGAATCTGGTTGTGGCAAATCCACGGTTGCCTTGGGCGTGATGCAGGATCTCGGTGTCAACGGCCGCATTGTGGGTGGGCAGATAAAGTTCAAATGCCAAGACCTTTCGGCCATAAGCGATGAAGAGCTTCGCGGCATTCGCGGCAATGAAATTGCCATGATTTACCAAGAGCCGATGGCCTCATTGAACCCGGCAATGAAAATTGGCAAACAGCTGATCGAAGTGCCAATGATCCACGAAGGCATTTCCGAAGAAGAGGCTTATCAACGCGCCATTGAGGTGGTTGGCGATGTTAAGCTGCCCGATCCAGAGCGCATCCTTAAGTCCTTTCCGCATCAATTATCCGGCGGTCAGCAACAGCGCATTGTGATTGCAATGGCGCTGATGTCAAAGCCGTCCTTGCTTATCTTAGACGAGCCAACCACTGCGCTTGATGTCACTGTTGAGGCCGCTGTTGTTGAACTGGTCAAAGATCTGGGGAAAAAATATGGCACATCAATGCTGTTTATTTCCCATAATCTTGGATTGGTGCTTGAGACCTGCGACCGTATTTGTGTGATGTATTCAGGCGAGGCGGTTGAGACCGGCAGCATCAAAGATGTCTTCGATAAAATGCAGCACCCCTACACCCAAGCGCTTTTTAGATCCATTCCCCTGCCTGGCGCTAATAAAAATGCCCGTCCGCTGGTGGCTATACCGGGCAATTTTCCACTGCCACATGAACGTCCTATGGGCTGCAATTTTGGCCCCCGGTGTGACTATTTTGAAGAGGGTCGCTGCAATCAAAGCGATATCTCAATGGGTGTGATTGAGGGTGATGATCGCCACTTTAGCCGGTGTTTGAAATTTGCAGAGATTGATTGGAATGCGCCGCTCAAAGCCAGTATAACATCGGAAAAAACCGAACCCGGTGAGGTCGTTTTAAAAATTGACAACCTGAAGAAATATTACGAAGTGGCGGCCAACGCTTTGTTTGGCTCGGCTGGCGACAAAAAAGTTGTCAAAGCCAATGAAACGCTAAGCTTTGAGGCCCGCGAAAGCGAAACTTTGGCGATCGTTGGCGAATCTGGCTGCGGAAAATCAACCTTTGCAAAAGTGCTTATGGGATTAGAGACCGCAACCGAAGGCGCAATCCTATTGGATGGTAAAAACATCGAAAGCACTTCAATTGAGGATCGAAACACGGAAACTGTTGCGGACATACAGATAGTGTTCCAAAATCCGTTCGATACGCTTAACCCGTCGATGTCTGTGGGCCGGCAAATTATCAGGGCGCTTGAAATTTTCAGATTTGGAAATTCAGATCAAGACCGCTCTGAGCGGATGCTCGAGCTGTTGGATCTGGTAAAACTTCTGCGCGCCTTTGCCGAACGCATGCCGCGCCAATTATCTGGGGGTCAAAAGCAAAGGGTCGGGATCGCGCGCGCCTTTGCGGGCGGAGCACGGATTGTTGTTGCAGACGAACCCGTATCGGCATTGGATGTATCAGTGCAGGCTGCGGTCACAGATCTTTTGATGGAAATTCAACGCCGCGAAAAAACCACGCTTCTGTTTATCAGTCATGATCTCTCTATCGTGCGCTACCTCAGCGACCGTGTCATGGTGATGTACCTTGGCCATGTGGTCGAACTGGGCAGTACGGATCAGATGTTTTCGCCGCCCTATCATCCCTATACAGAGGCCTTGCTTTCGGCTGTGCCCATCGCGGATACGAGCGTTGAAAAACAGCATATTGTGCTTGAGGGCGATATTCCTTCTGCGATGAACCCGCCCTCTGGCTGTCCGTTTCAAACCCGCTGCCGTTGGAAATCCAAGGTCGCGAATAATCTGTGCGACACAGAAGTGTCTCCGACACGGCAACTTGAAGAAGGGCATGAGATCAAATGCCACCTTGCGGCGGATATCTTGTCCAAGATGGAGCCTGTGATCAAGATTGCAGATGAATAATCAATGTATTAGGCTATTTTTTTGACCATATCGCCATATCCGCTTTTTATCCCAATTTTGCTATATCGGTGCGGATTAGGCTTTCCTTAACCTTTATTGAGTGGTCTAAACTAGGTAAACACTCACCAAAGGATTCGAGAGGAGATAGGCAATGGCCGGTTCGGTAAACAAAGTCATTTTAATAGGTAATCTGGGGCGTGATCCTGAGGTGCGCAATTTTCCCAATGGTGGGAAAGTTTGCAATTTGCGCATTGCAACCTCTGAAAACTGGAAGGATCGCAATACAGGCGAACGCCGCGAAAAAACCGAATGGCATTCAGTGGCCATCTTTAATGAGGGCCTCGTTCGGGTTGCCGAGCAATATCTGCGCAAAGGATCCAAAGTATATCTTGAAGGCCAGTTGCAAACCCGCAAATGGCAGGATCAGTCCGGCAATGACCGCTATTCAACCGAAGTTGTTCTGCAAGGCTTTGGCTCGACACTGAAAATGCTCGATGGCCGCGGCGATTCAGGCGGCGGTGGCGGGGCACCCGGCGGTTACGACAGTGGATATTCGTCGCCCGAGCCCGCTGCAGAAAGCAGCAGCCTTCCCTCTCGTGATCTAGATGACGAAATCCCGTTTTAAGCGGGGCCTAAATCAACAAAGGCTCTAGCGCGCCTCTCGGTTTGCAAGGGCATCAATCAGCAGGGTGCGTACAGCATCCTGCGCCACATCTTGGGCGACAAAGGCTTTTCCGATATCCTTGGCCAAAATGAAATTAAGCTGACCATCGACGACTTTTTTGTCCTGTCGCATCAGGTCTAGCAAACTATCCGCATCAGGCAAATCACCAGGAATATCATTCAGGTCGGTTTTCATACCCATCTTTGCCAAATGCGCCCGCACCCGGCTTGGCGCTTCTTGTGCGCAAAGCCCCAAACGCGATGACAGCTCAAAAGCCAAGGCGCAGCCAATGGCCACACCTTCACCATGTAGCAAACGACTTGAATACCCCGTGGCGGCCTCAAGTGCGTGGCAAAACGTATGCCCAAGGTTCAAAAGCGCCCGATCCCCCTGTTCGGTTTCATCGCGTACAACAATATCCGCTTTCATTTCACAGGCGGTTTTAATCGCCTTTATCCGGGCCTTTTGATCGCCCGAGGCCATCTTTGGCCCGTTATCTTCCAGCCATTCGAAAAACGCTGCCTTGCCAAGCAAACCATAT
This sequence comes from Paracoccaceae bacterium, assembly GCA_902525995.1. GTDB lineage: Bacteria > Pseudomonadota > Alphaproteobacteria > Rhodobacterales > Rhodobacteraceae > CABZJG01. Next base: position 3,194 of record CABZJG010000073.1, read on the forward strand.
TTAACCACTTCACCGTATCCAGCCAGAAAATCGCGCGGCGCAAGGCTGTCTAGGACAGAAATATCGGCCAAAACCAAGCTAGGTTGATGAAACGCACCCACAAGGTTTTTGCCATGCGGTGTGTTAATACCGGTTTTGCCTCCAACCGAGCTGTCGACCTGCGCCAACAAAGACGTGGGCATTTGCACAAAGCGGACCCCACGCCTTAATATGGCCGCAGCAAATCCGACCAAATCACCGATGACACCACCGCCCAAAGCGATCACAAGATCACGCCGCTCGACTTTTTGATCCAGCAGCCACTCGACGGTTTGGGTCAAATACCCCCATGATTTTGTCGTCTCACCAGTTGGAAGCACCAAAGAACTGACCTGAATTCCCGCTGCATTTAATGCGGCCTCAAGCGGCTTAAGGTGCTGTTTTGCCACATTCGCATCAGTGACAATCGCAACTTTTGGGCGCTGGAGAAATGGCGATATGTAGTTGCTGCTTTGCTCAATGAGCCGCTCGGCGATAATGATATCATAGGCGCGATCACCCAAGCCGACATGCACGTTTTCAACCATTTTGCCTCTCAAGGATATCCGGGCGGTTTAATAGGGTTGATATCACCTTATCGGCCATATCATCTACACTGATCTGCGCTCCGGATTCGATGGATAAATCGGCCAGAGCATAGATTGGTTTTCGTTCTGAATATAGTTTGGACAGGGCTTGAAAGGGGTTTTCCGTTTGTAAAAGCGGACGGCTTGGGTTGTTTTTCACCCTTGCCCAAAGCACATCAACATCCGCATTAAGCCAGACAGACGCCCCTTTATCATGGATCAAACGGCGATTATGTTCTGCCAAGAAAGCGCCGCCGCCCGTGGATAGGATACATTTTTTCCCCTCAATCAGGCGTTTGATGATCTGGCTTTCTTTCTCTCTGAAAAAAGCTTCTCCATCGCGTTCAAAGATTTCGGCGATGCTCATATTGGCTGCGCGTTCAATTTCACTATCAGAATCAATAAAAGGTGCGTGCAAACGCGCGGCAATGGCTTTGCCTACCGCTGTTTTGCCCGCCCCCATCATGCCGATCAGCGCAACCGTTTTATTTAGAACCAATGTCATTCGCTTCTTATTGGCAATCTACCGCTAAATTGCAATTGATCTTATTGAATGACGTGATCTTAGGCAAAAGGCCATATATAAAGCGAACAGATGAGTGCTAAAGACAAAGGGTGATCAATGGGACGTTTTCTAAAATGGATTTCTATTTTAGTCGTTATATGTTGTATTGCACTTGTGATATATACCTATATCGGACCCATGTTCGGGGTTTCTTTTGATCCGGTACGCACGTTAACGCAGGAGCCAGTGATTCTGAATGAAAGCTAGGTTTTTTGCCATTGCCTTGCTGCTGCCCTGTGATTTAGCGGCTGAAACCCCGCTTTCGGCAATTGACTGGCTGGATGAGCAACGCCTTGGAACCGCGTCTGAGCCCGGCCAAAAACAAGCCAAACCAATCGAACCACCTGTTTCCAGCTCGGTAAACCGGCCAGATATTGAAGTGAGCACCTTAAGTGAAATCCAAAGTGACTCTGTCGGGCTGCTGCCGCCCTCTGTCACAGGATTTCCGCTGACCATGTGGCACAACAGCAGCACAAAAGATCTTGTCACTTTGTTGGGTGACCTGCCGGTCAGCCATAATCCGGCCATCCAAAGCCTGACCATGCGTGTTCTTTTGGCAGAGGGCGATGCGCCAAGCGACAGTGAGGGTAAGTTTACCTTTTTTGCGGCACGGCTTGAGAAATTAATCGACTATGGTGCAATAGATCCGGCCCTAGCGCTTGTTGAGCGCGCCGCCCCCCTGCCCGCACCTTTGGTTCCCCTGCTGTTTGATCTTAGCTTGCTCAGCGACACACTGCAGCCGGCCTGTGATCAGGTTTTACAATTAGGGCCATCTTATCCCCATGACGATGCCCGAATATACTGCCTTGCGCGGCGCGGAGATTGGTTAACCGCCACATTGATGCTGGATGCAGCGTCCGCCCTGGGGACATTGTCAGCGCGCAAGACTGCACTTATGCAACTTTTTCTGGAAGATGAAGCTTTTGATACAATGGCGATCCAATTGCCGCCCTCAAGTGCACCGACGCCCTTGGAATTTCGGCTTTATGAAGCAATTGGCGAACCTTTGGCCGCCACTTCCTTGCCCCGCGCCTTTGCGGTCAGCGATCTCTCAGGCGACCATGGCTGGAAAGCGCAACTGCACGCTGCCGAGCGATTGATAGAATTTGGCGCGCTGGGCGACAATAGGTTTCTAGGGATTTACACGGACAATGAACCCGCTGCATCAGGCGGTATTTGGGATCGTATATCCGCCATCCAAAACCTTGATAATGCCCTTCTGGCAGAGGACAGTTTAGAAATATCCCTGTATTTAGGCAATGCCTGGCAGCTGTTGGGTTCAACAGCCCTTGCCGCCCCTATGTCCCGACTATTTTCGGCGCGCTTGTTGTCTGCAGAGCTGAGCCAGGACGCAGCCCAGCTGGCTGGAAAAATCGCTCTTTTATCGCCAAGCTATGAAGCGGCGGCCCTGATAATTTCACCAACAACGGATCAGGACGCCTTTTTGGTTTCGCTCGCCACGGGTGATTTTACTGCCTATACACCCCAGAGCGAATTTGAAAAAACCATCCAAGATGCCTTTCAAACGCCCCGTATACCCTATTCAGTCAATCAACTGATGAGCCAAGGCAAATTGGGAGAAGTGATCTTGAACGCCATGATTCAGTTTGAAAAAGGTGCGGCGGGTGATCTTCAGGATCTTCTTGAATCTCTGTCTACGTTGCGGCTTATCGGGCTAGAAGATACCGCGCGGCGCGCGGCGCTTGCGCTTGTGATGTTGGCAGATTGATGCCCACAGACCTGCAACGCATTGCTGATTTTCTGGATGCTAAGTCAGCCGAAGCCGGTGCCGCAAAAAACACCATCAGCGCCTATGCGCGGGACCTGAAGGAGTTTTCCAATTGGGCTTTTCGAAACAACCACACGCTTTTGCGGCTTAAACAACCGCACATAGAAGCGTATTTAACAGGTCTTAGCCAAGCAGGGCTTGCCAGCTCAACCCGCGCCCGCCGCCTGTCTGCAGTGAAGCAGTTTTACCGCTTCGCCGTTGAAGAAAACTGGCGGGACGATAACCCGACATTGCAAATTTCGGGCCCGGGCCGCAGCAAGCATTTGCCAAAAACCCTTAGCATGGACGAGGTTGATCTGCTGTTGAACGCCGCTGAGACGGCGGGAAAAACAAATGAAGAGTGGGCTCGCGACAGCTGTTTAATGCAACTGCTATATGCCACAGGGATGCGGGTAAGCGAGTTGATGGCGCTGCCCATATGCAGCGCTCGCGGCGATCCTTCGATGCTTTTAATCCGCGGAAAAGGCGAAAAAGAACGGCTGGTTCCACTTTCGCCTCCGGCAAAAGAGGCTTTGGCAGCATGGCTTGCGCTGCGCGATAAAAATGATGCGCTGGGCAAAAAGCAGGGCCGCCCAGGTTCAGTTTTTTTATTCCCATCACGGGGCAAATTGGGCCATTTTACCCGGCACTGGTTTTATCTGCGGATCAAAGCATGGGCGGTTCTGGCCAATATTGACCCAAACAAAGTGACGCCACATACCATTCGCCATGCTTTTGCTACCCATCTTTTGTCAAACGGGGCAGATTTGCGGGTCATACAAACCCTGCTTGGACACAGCGACATATCAACCACTGAAATATACACCCATGTTCTGGAAACCCGTCTGCGCGATCTGGTGCTTAATAATCACCCAATGGCAAGTTCGCGGCGCAGCTCAGCCGGTAAAACCTCTTCCGACGGCCAGTAGCCGTCAACCAAACTTTTGTGATAGCCTTGATGTAAACCCGCGTTCTTCATGGCCTGCGATGCCGCATAATGGTCATAAGAAAGATGATGAAGCTTTGGTTTTTGGTTTTCAAGAACGGCAAATCGGGTGCGTGGATCACCGCAATGCTCAGGCATCCCAATGGCGCCCGCATTAATCCAGGTCACAGGGCCAATTTGACGGGTAAATGCAAATCCGCAATGCCCCGCGACCACCAGATCGACGTCACCCACATAATGCCGAAGCAATTTGATTTCAGTTTCAAATTCCGATTGGGGCGAATTGGGCCATAAAAAACGCGCAATATCACTTACACCGCCATGAATAACGGCTGCGCGCAATCCTTGATGGGCAAAGATGATAATATCTGGTAAAGTCGTCATCCAGCGGCGTAGATCAGTACGCAACTGCCCATTTGCAAAGCGGTACCAGCCAGCAGACAGACGATCACACAAACTTCCCTCTTCAAATCCACAGCCGCAGTCCTGCGCGTCAGTGGCCAGTTGTTTTTCACAGTTCCCGGCCACCATAGCCGCGCCAGATGTCCAGATTAAATCAACCGTTTCGTTTGGCTGCGCACAGTAAGCCACAGAATCGCCTGTCATAATACGATGATCATCCTCGATTTTATGCTCAGTGGCCCAATCCAACATGGCGCGTGTTGCATGGGCATTCGAATAGCTGCCACCAAATAGCAACACTGGCTCATCGCGCGCGCGCAAATCGATATATTCCATCTGATGATCCCTTGATCCGCTGGCGCGGAAACCCCATAACAGTCAGGACGTTAATACTGAACCGAGGAAAATGGAACCGACATCTTTGATGAATGACACAGCTTTTTGGATCACAGTGGTTGCGATCCTAGGCTTGCTGGTGCTTTCAGGCTTTTTTTCAGGCAGCGAAACGGCGCTCACAGCGGCGTCACGGGCCAAGCTGCGATCTTTGGCGGACAAAGGGTCGCGCGGTGCGCAAAGAGCGCTGGATATCACCGAAGACAATGAACGTCTGATCGGATCTGTCCTGCTGGGCAATAATCTAGTTAATATTTTAGCCACTTCGCTGGCAACCGCGCTGTTCACGCGGCTGTTTGGCGAGTCTGGTGTAGCCCTTGCAACTTTGGTTATGACCCTGCTTATTTTGATTTTTGCAGAAGTTTTGCCAAAGTCTTATGCCATCACCAATGCGGAAACGGCGGCATCGCGCGCCAGTTGGCCTATTCAATTAATCACGTCAATTTTTGCACCCATTGTGTCAGCCGTGCGCTGGCTGGTCCGGGGTGTTTTGCGGATATTTGGCGTTAAAACCGATGCAAATCAGCAGATTCACGCAGTGCGCGATGAAATTGCAGGCGCTCTTAAACTGGGCCATTCCGAAGGCGTGGTGGAAAAAGAGGACCGCGACCGCATTTTAGGCGCACTTGATTTGTCTGATCGTACCGTTGAGGAAATCATGCTGCACCGATCCAGCATTGAAATGATTGATGCCGATCAAACGCCGATGGATATCCTGAACCAATGTTTGGAAAGCAGCCACACACGGCTACCGGTCTATAAAAACGAACCCGAGAACATTATCGGCGTCATCCATGCCAAAGATTTGGCCCGTACCATG
>CABZJG010000074.1 GCA_902525995.1 Paracoccaceae bacterium
ACCAACGGCAGCTATGGCCGCCACGCCAAGTGCAAGACAGGCAATGAGAATTCGAAATCCCGACAGCCCGGCGCGCAATTCGCGGCGCAAACCGCGCTGCCAGCGAAAGGCTCATGCTGCCGCACCCTGAGCGGCTGTGACCTCACCATCGCGCAGTTGAACCATGCGATCGCAGCGCGCGGCAAGATCCGGGGCATGGGTGACCAATATCAGGGTCGAGCCGTATTTATCCCGAAGCCCAAATAGTAAATCAATAATGGCCTCCCCGCTTTGGGCATCCAAATTGCCGGTCGGTTCATCGGCCAATAAAATATCGGGACGCATCACAGCAGCTCGTGCCAAGGCAGTTCGCTGCTGTTCACCGCCAGACATCTGCGCCGGATAATGTTCGGCGCGGTGCCCTAGTCCAACCGCTGCAAGTTCGTTTTCGGCGCGCCGCATCGCATCGCTTACTCCGGCAAGCTCAAGCGGAGCCGCAACATTTTCCAAAGCGGTCATGGTTGGGATCAGGTGAAAAGACTGAAAAACAATGCCCATGTGTGCCCGCCGAAAGCGCGCCAGATCATCTTCACCCATCCGGCCAAAATCATTGCCAAGAACCTGCAATTTGCCGGAGCTGGCTTTTTCAAGACCCCCCATGACCATCAAAAGAGAAGATTTGCCAGAGCCGGAAGGGCCGACCAAGCCAATACTTTCACCTTGTTCAACTTTTAGGGATATTTTTTTTAATATATTTACAGAACCGGCATTGCTTTGCAGAGATAAAGATACATCTGTCATTTGAACAGCAGGATGTGCCATGCGCTTAAAACCCAATCTTAAAAAATGCCTCACAACTCGATATGGGGTTTTGCAGCACATCAGCAAGTCGGCTGTGGTAATCTTTTTGTTGATCTGCCAACCAGCATTTGCAGAAAGACCCACAGTATTAGCGCTGGGCGATAGTTTAACCCAAGGCTATGGGCTTGCGCAGGATGACGGTTTTGTGCCGCAACTGATGCAATGGCTGGCGGAGCATGACACTCCTGCGCACATAATCAACGCCGGTGTATCAGGAGATACCACCGCGGGCGGGTTGGCGCGGGTGGAATGGTCTCTCACCGAGGATGTTGATGCGATGATCGTCGCGCTGGGAAGTAATGATATGCTGCGCGGAATCTCTCCGGACAACATCTATCGCAATATGGAAAGCATTCTAAAAATAGGGCAGCAACTTGGGTTGCGGCTGATGATTATTGGGGTGCGTGCATCGGGAAATTTTGGCCCAATTTATAAACAAGACTTCGATGCGATCTTTCCAAAATTGGCAAATGCCTATCACGCTGAGTACGCAGTGCATTTTTTTGAAAATCTTTTGGATCCCACACAGCCGAGCCAACCCGCTATAAAATATCTTCAAGGGGATCGGATGCATCCGAATAAAAAAGGGGTCCGCAAGGCAGTTGAAACCATCGGACCCATCGTGCAACAACTCATTTCTGAGTAATAGTTCGGGCGCCGAGGCGCCCGCTTTTCTTTTATTTTTGCGATTAAGCCAGTGCGATATTCACGGCTGATTCGCGGCCATCACGGCCTGGTTCGATGTCAAAAGTAACTTTTTGATCATCTGCAAGGCCTGTCAGCCCAGAGCGTTCAACTGCTGAAATATGTACAAAAACGTCTTTGCTACCGCCTTCAGGTGCGATAAATCCATAGCCTTTTGTGGTGTTGAACCACTTTACTGTCCCATTTGCCATTGGGTCTTCTCCTTAAAAATCTGCCCGCAGAATGCGGCAGCGCGGCTCAGTCAGTACGTGATCGAATGACTGGGCCGATAAGGAGCAGTGGGTCGATAGTCGTAACGTCGCAGAGGGTGTATGCGTGTTTGCAAGCTAGAAAGCAAGAAAAATAAGCATTTTCAAATGGGTGTGTTTTGAGAAGTGAGAAATTTGCAACGTCGAGCAAATGGTTCGAAAAAACCCATTTTGCCCATGCTTAGAGCCCAGAACTCATGAACCAAATTGCTGCGCGGTGTCACAGATCACTTGATAAGCCGTTTGCACATCTTCTTGCGTGGTATCAAATTGACCAACTTGAAACCGAATGACCTTGGCACCGTCAATATTGGTTTGTGTCAGGTATATCCGGCCATCGTCATTAATGCGGTCCACAAAAGATTGATTAACATCATCCAGATCGCCGGAAGATTTTGGCAGAAATCGAAAGGTGAAAAGTGACAGCATTGGCTCGGTGACAATTTCAAAACCCGGCGTGGCGCGCAATTGATCTGCAATGTCATTGGCCCATTTGATATGGTTGCGAATACGGTTTCGCAATTCATTCAAACCATAGCTGCGCAACAAAAACCAAATCTTTAACGCCCGAAATCTGCGTCCCAATGGGATGGACCATTCAGAGTAGTTGATAAAGCCCTCCTGCCCATGGGTTTTGAGATATTCAGGCTGTATTGCCAAAGTGCGCACCAGATCCTCGGGATTTTTTAAAAAATGCGCAGAACAGTCAAATTGGACGCCCAACCATTTATGCGGGTTGAAAACAACACTATCTGCTTTTTCCACACCCTGCCAAAGCGCTCTGAATTCCGGGCAGATCATGGCTGATCCGGCCCAAGCCGCATCAACATGAACATAAAGATCAAAGTTTTGGGCAACATCAATTACAGCGGCAATATCATCGCAGGCCCCCATGCCAGTGGCGCCGGTGCAGGCGATCACACCAATGGGCAGATAACCGGCCGCAAGGTCATTTTTGACCTCTTGCCGCAGACCTTCGGGATCCATTGCGCGATGCGCACCGCTCACGGGTATGCGCACAATATTATCACTGCCGATGCCGGCCACCCATACGGCCCGGTCAATCGAGCTATGGGCTTCGCCGGAACAATAGATCCGCAGCTTTGGGTGCTGTGATAAACCATCTTCATTGCCCTGCCACTTCAGGGAGCGCTCGCGCATGGTTAAAACTGCGGCCAAAGTGGCAGATGAGGCGCTGTCTTGGATCACCCCGGAAAAACTGCCGGGCAAACCGATGGCCTGGCGCAGCCACTCCATCATCCGCGTTTCCATTTCCGTGGCCGCAGGAGAAGTTTGCCAGAGCATGCATTGCACCGCCATAGTGGACACCAGAAAATCGGCCAATATTGCAGGCGGCGTTGCGTTAGACGGAAAATAGGCGAAAAAACGGGGGTGTTGCCAATGGGTGATGCCGGGCATTACCACACGTTCAAAATCTTCCAAAATGGTGCCCATGTCTTCGCCGGTTTCAGGTGCTGATGGCTCAAGCAAACTTGCGGTCTCACCGGGCGCCACCTGCGCTCGGACGGGTTGGTCGCGAAGATTTTGATGATAGGCCGCGCCCCAGTCTGATATTTTCTTGCCCCATGCGGCATACTCATCCCAATTCATCTACACCCTCGCTTGCCTTCTCATCCACGATCAGCCAGTAAAAAATCTTTCCCTCTGATAACTCTATAATTGGAAGTTTTGGAATGCGATAGGAATCTGCTGTTGGCTCAGGCTCGGCTGGCCCATTTACTAAGTTGGCGATATCTACCGAGGCCGTTTAAAAGGGCCTTTAGAAATCTTGTAAGGTGCTGCTTAGCAACAGATAAAACGCTGTTGTGAATGAAGGCTTGAAATTATGTCCAAATCAATACATTTAGGGCGGCATCCACATCTGTGGGTATCGTCAAATTATAGGAGAAACTATGGCCAAGGAAGATACGCTCGAATTTCCCGGTGTCGTCAAGGAACTCCTGCCTAATGCGACATTTCGGGTCGAGTTGGAAAACGGCCATGAGATCATCGCGCACACGGCAGGAAAAATGCGCAAAAACCGGATCCGCGTTCTGGCAGGTGATAAGGTACAGGTTGAAATGACCCCTTATGATCTCACCAAAGGACGCATCAACTACCGGTTCAAATAACCTTTTGAAACTTATTTTAGGATCTGCAAGTCCGCGCCGCCTTGAACTTTTGGCGCAGATCGGTGTTGTTCCGGATGAAATATGTCCGCCTGATATTGATGAAACTCCGCATGCCAACGAAGCGTCGCGCCACTATTGCAGCCGTATTTCACAGGCCAAAGTTGTTGCGGTGCCGAGCGCCGCTGATGATTTGGTGCTGTGCGGCGATACAACCGTTTCCCTTGGCCGCCGGATTTTAGGCAAGCCAGAAACGCCTGAGCAGGCGGCGGAATTTTTGCAGGCGCTGTCCGGGCGCCGCCACCGGGTGATCACCGCAATAGCTTTGCGAAAAGGCGACAAGATTTGGCAGCGTGACGTGGTCAGTGCCGTGCGTTTTAAACGTCTGCTAAAAAGCGAAATTGACAGCTATCTCAATACTGGTGATTGGCAGGGCAAAGCCGGTGGCTATGCAATCCAAGGACCCGCATCTGCGTTTATCCCATGGATCAGCGGCTCCTTTAGCGCCATTGTTGGGCTGCCTTTGGCAGAAACAGCAACCCTGTTGCAATCGGCTGGTTATCCAATTTTGAAGGCTGGCACATGAAGGGCACCTCTATATTACTTGATCAACTGGGCGGTCGGCCAGCAGCAGCGCTGGTCACAGATGGTCAATTGCAAGATTTGCTGGTCGACACAGATGCGCCTGGCCCCGGCACAATTTATCGTGCCCAGGTCTACCGCCCGATCAAAGGCCAAGGGAGCGTTTTTTTAAACACGCCCGACGGGCCCGGGTTTTTGCGCCATGTAAAAGGGCTTTCGCCAAAACAGACACTTTTGGTGCAGGTGACAGGTTATGCAGAACCCGGCAAAGCCATTCCTGTCACTAGTAAGCTCTTGTTCAAAAGTCGCTATGTGATTGTCACCCCCACAGCCCTCGGTCTAAATATCTCGCGCAGTATCCGCGAGGAAGACCGGCGCGAGGCACTTTTGCAGCTGATCCATGAAACTATTGGCCCGCCTGCCTATGGGATGATACTGCGGTCATCCTGCGCCGAGGCAGATCCAGAAGACATCGCCGATGATGCACGCGCTGTTTTGAAGTTGGTAAGCCAGGTTTTAGAAGATGATGCTGAGCAGGTTGTGGTGATGCTGGATGCGGACGGGGCGCATGAGCAAGCCTGGCGCGATTGGAGTGCGCCGGCACAGATTGAAACCAAAGCGGGCTGTTTTGCGGATCATGGGGTGCTGGAGCAGATTGACGCGCTGAAAAGCGTGGATGTTTCAATCCATGGCGGCTCTTATTCAATTGAGCCAACGCGCGCGTTTGTTGCGGTTGATGTCAATACGGGAAAAGATGGCTCGCCCGCAGCGGGACTGAAGGCCAATATTGCCATGGCCCGCGATCTGCCGCGTCAGTTGCGGCTCAGGGGTCTGGGCGGTCAAATTGTAATTGATCCCGCGCCTATGCCCAAAAAAGACCGGCGGCAATTGGAAACCATTTTTCGCGCGGCGCTGCGCAGCGATACCGTTGAAACCAACTTTGTCGGCTGGACCACGCTGGGCTTGATCGAGTTGCAGCGCGCGCGCTCCCGCGCGCCTTTGCAGATCGAACCGCAGTAATTTCCAAAGATTTTTGGTATCAATGAAAAGCTGTTTTTCGACAACACTCTGAAAAACTTCACCGAAACTGGTTATTTCCAGCTTTTCATTTAGGGAATTGCTTGTATAGTTGCTCTTATGATGACCGACGGCCAAATATCAACTCATTTTGCTGCTTTGCGCAGAGAAATGGCGCTTGGCCTAGATCTCCTAAGCTGCCTCTGAGCGTGCCGTTACCCGGTGCGTCCGCTCAGAGGAGGCAAATATCGCACCCACGCTTAGAGAGAGACGACAAAGAGATCAAACCATGACACAAAAAGACACCAAAGACCGCGTTGTAATTTTCGACACGACACTGCGCGACGGCGAGCAAAGCCCCGGCGCGACCATGACCCATGACGAAAAGCTAGAAATTGCCGAGCTGTTGGATGAAATGGGCGTTGATATTATCGAGGCTGGTTTTCCAATTGCATCCGAGGGTGACTTCAATGCTGTTTCGGAAATCGCCGAGCGTAGCAAAAACGCGGTTATATGCGGTTTGGCGCGGGCAAATTTTGGCGATATCGACCGCTGCTGGGATGCGGTGAAACATGCCAAGAAACCCCGTATTCATACCTTTATTGGCACATCGCCCCTGCATCGGGCGATCCCCAATCTAGATATGGACCAGATGGCCGAGCGCATTCACGATACCGTCACCCATGCCCGCAACCTTTGCGATAATGTGCAATGGTCCCCGATGGATGCCACCCGCACCGAAACCGATTATTTGTGCCGGGTTGTGGAAATTGCAATTAAAGCCGGCGCATCAACCATCAATATTCCTGATACGGTAGGGTATACAGCACCTGCCGAATCCGCTGATCTTATCCGGATACTGATTGAACGGGTGCCCGGGGCGGATGAGGTGATATTTGCCACCCATTGCCACAATGATCTGGGCATGGCGACCGCCAATGCTCTTGCTGCGGTGGATGGCGGCGCACGGCAAATTGAGTGCACCATAAATGGTCTCGGCGAAAGAGCTGGCAACACGGCTTTGGAAGAAGTGGTGATGGCGCTTAAAGTGCGCGGCGATATCATGCCCTATTATACCGATATCGATACGGCCAAGATCATGAATATCTCACGCCGCGTGGCGGCGGTTTCTGGGTTTGCCGTACAGTTCAACAAAGCGATTGTCGGCAAAAATGCCTTTGCCCATGAAAGCGGCATCCATCAGGATGGGATGCTAAAAAATGCGGAAACCTTTGAAATCATGCGCCCGGAAGATGTTGGACTTGCTGCAACAAATTTGGTGATGGGCAAACATTCGGGCCGCGCGGCGCTGCGCTCAAAGCTGGAAGATTTGGGCTATAAGCTGGCAGATAACCAGCTCAAAGATGTGTTTGTGCGCTTCAAGGAACTCGCGGACCGCAAAAAAGAGGTTTATGACGACGACCTAATCGCGCTGATGCAAGCCGGCGAGGATGCCGAAAATGATCACCTGACGCTGAAATCCCTGCGGGTTGTTTGCGGCACGGACTGTCCGCAAGAAGCGCATATGACTTTGGTGATTGGCGGCAAAGACCTATCGACAACCGCCACCGGCGACGGCCCTGTGGATGCGACGTTTAATGCGGTCAAATCACTTTACAGCCATCAAGCGCATTTGCAGCTCTATCAGGTGCATGCGGTGACCGAGGGAACAGACGCGCAGGCCACAGTTTCAGTGCGGATGGAACAAGATGGCAATATTGCCACGGGTCAATCGGCAGATACGGATACCGTGGTGGCTAGTGCTAAAGCTTATATAAATGCTTTGAACCGTCTGTTTATTCGCCGCGGGCGCACGGGGGAAGACAAGAAGGAAATCACCTACAGAGATGTATCCTGACCCATATCTTATGTGACCATCAGGCCTGTTAGAAGCGGCCTGATGGCGCTGATGGATTTTTGACCAATTGCTTGCAGCGCGTACTTTGACCTTCTAAGCCAAAAACGACCTTTATGTCGGTTTAACGCGCGTAGTTTTTTCCAAATCTAATACTACTTATGACTGGACCACTTATTGAGTTCGGCGTCATGGTTTACACTGCAGCACATGAAAAACAAAAGTACTTACCGCCAAGCGTGTCAGGCAATTTGCAATGCATGGCAGCTGTCGGCATCTTTGCCTTTGGATTTCCAGCCGCTGAGCAGCTTTTAGAAACCTGGGGTATTATTTCACTGATCACCATTAGAAATGGATTGGCTTTGGCTTTGCTGATTGGCCTTTTGGCAAGAGCGCAAGGTCTAAATACCCTGCGCCACTTGCCTTGGGTGCAAGGGTTTTGGGTGGGGGCTATCGGTTTTGGTATCGGGTCATTGCTTTTGCTGGTCACGCAATATCTGACCAATGCGGTCACCGCGGCTCTGGCCGCTGCCACGATGCCTATTTTTGCAGTCGTTCTAGAAGTTATTTTAGATAAAAGGCAATTAACCAAAAGGTTTCTTGTCGCAGTTGCGCTGGTTTTATGCGGCGGATTTGTAGCCACCAATGCAGAATTAGGCGATCTACGGTTTGGCTGGGGGTTGCTTGTCGGATTGTTGGCGACGTCGTTTTTTGCTTGGGGGTCGCGGGCAACGGTGAAACATTTTCCCGACCTGACACCGCTTGCGCGTACCACTGTCACCACGGGTGGAATGTTCGGTTTTTGCGCCGTCGTATTTGGCGCAGCCCTTGCCTTCAACATGCCGGCAACCCATGTTCCAGCGCCTGTAGCTTTCGAGATTATCCTGCTGTTGATTTATGCTTGGGGTGCGTTGGCGATCTCACAACTTTTATGGATAAAAGGTGTTGGTCAAATCGGCATTGCCGTGGCCTCTTTCCATCTTAATGCAACGCCTTTTTATGTGATGTTGATTTTGCTGATGTTTGGCCAGGATTGGAATTGGGTACAGGCGGTAGGCGCTTGTATTCTTGCTCTTGGAGTGATCATTGCCCAAAGCAAGCAGGCCGCTGAGAGCTCTATGAATTAGACGTCCATGTGTTGGTTTAAAGCGCCAAACACTCAACGGTAGTATAGCGCAGCGCAATTTGAGGCCCTGTGTTTTTCCAATGCCGGGCTTTTTGGTATCAGCGCCTATCTTTCG
>CABZJG010000075.1 GCA_902525995.1 Paracoccaceae bacterium
GCCCGCTGACCTAAGCCGTTCGGGCGGAAAATATATAACCGAGGTCGTCTTTTCCGTTATCAGCCACCCAATTTTCACAGGGCCACCACGGGGGTCCCCTTCAGGTCGCGTATAGTTAATTGAAATTTCCATAATTTATGACAAATCCATATAAAGAGAAAAAAATAGTTGAACTGAAAACGTACAATAAACCCTAAGTCAAAAATAGTATTTCGAGAAAGCTAAAAAATAAAAAAGTAAACTACAAAACGTAACGGCTAAGATCCATATTCTTGGTTAGATCCCCAATATGAGTTTTAACAAAGCTCGCGTCAACGGTGATATTTTCCCCAGACTTGTCGGGAGCTTCGAAGGACAGTTCTTCAAATACGCGCTCAAGAACTGTGTAAAGCCGGCGCGCGCCTATGTTTTCCACAGAATGATTGACCTCAGCAGCTATTTTCGCCAAAGCCGAGATGCCGTCTTGGACAAAGGTTACCTCAACACCCTCGGTGGCCATGAGCGCAGTGTATTGCAACGTTAGTGCATTATCAGTTTCCGTCAAAATACGAACGAAGTCTGCTTCGGTAAGCGCCCTTAACTCAACACGGATTGGCAAACGGCCCTGCAATTCGGGCAGCAAATCTGACGGTTTGGCCACATGGAATGCACCCGATGCAATAAAGAGAATGTGATCGGTTTTGACCGAGCCATGTTTGGTCCTGACAGTTGTGCCTTCTATAAGTGGTAGTAGATCACGTTGTACACCTTCGCGGCTAACGTCGGCGCCGCGTGCATCGCTTCGTGCACAAACTTTATCAATTTCGTCTAGAAAAACGATGCCATTTTGTTCAACCGCTTCAAGAGCCTGCCGCGTAACGGTTTCGTCATCAAGCAATTTATCCGCTTCTTCGCCTACCAAAATATCATGGCTTTCAGACACCAGCATTTTGCGTTTTACGGTGCGTTGACCGAAAGCTTTGCCAAAAATATCCCCTAAGTTCATCATCCCCATTTGGCTTCCCGGCTGGCCAGGGATATCAAGCATTGGCATTGGATTGCTGCTATCTGCGACCTCAAGTTCGATTTCATGCGTATCCAACTCACCCGCACGAAGCTTTTTGCGAAACATTTCTCGCGTTGATTCACGTGCATCTGTTCCGGCAATGGCTTCGATTACACGGTCTTCGGCCGCGCGCGCAGCTTTTGCACGCACATCCTCGCGCATTTGAGCGCGGATCATCGCGATCGCGCTGTCGACCAAATCGCGAATGATTTGTTCAACATCTCGGCCAACGTAACCTACTTCTGTAAACTTTGTCGCTTCAACCTTGATAAACGGCGCCTTAGCAAGTTTTGCCAATCTGCGGCTAATTTCTGTCTTGCCAACGCCGGTTGGACCAATCATGAGGATATTTTTTGGAAAAACCTCATCCCGAAGATCCGCATCCAGTTGTTTACGCCGCCAGCGGGATCGAAGAGCCACAGCAACCGCACGTTTTGCGTCTTTTTGGCCAATGATAAAGCGGTCCAACTCGGATACGATTTCCCGTGGGGTTAAATCGGTCATTGCAATAATTCCTCAACCGTTAGATTGCCATTGGTATAGACACAAATATCTGCCGCAATGGCCATAGCTTCGCGGGCTATCGTTTCGGCGTCTTTACCCCCGTCCATCATTGCGCGGGCGGCGGCCAAGGCGTAATTGCCACCCGAGCCTATGGCGGCCACATCATTCTCGGGTTCAAGAACATCACCGGCACCGGTTATCACTAACAGTTGTGCTCCGTCAGTCACAATCAGCATCGCTTCTAATTTTTGAAGATATTTGTCTGTCCGCCAATCCTTGGCCAAATCCACAGAAGCACGGGCCAGTTGCCCAGGGGTTGCCTCAAGCTTGGCTTCGAGCCGCTCTAATAGGGTAAAGGCATCAGCTGTAGAGCCCGCAAATCCGGCAATAACCTCATACCCTCCCGGTGAAAGCTTGCGAACTTTTCGGGCAGATCCCTTAATCACCGTTTGGCCAAGCGACACTTGACCATCGCCGGCAATCACAACTTTGCCACCTTTTTTGACGCCAATAATTGTGGTCCCATGCCATCCAGGAAAGTTATCATCAGCCATAGATATCTCCTTTAATTCAACTGTATATGGAAGTTATGGGCTTCGGGCGCAAGGCTTTCGGCGGGGAATAGGACAAATTAATGGATGTAACCAATTTGAAAAAATATCTAGGTGCACGGTGGTTAATCAGCGAGTTTTAGGACTTATGCAAATTATCCAGTAGACTTTAAGACAATAGTCCCTCTGCTCGAAAGCTAAATTCCGAAGATTTCCCAATCACCAAATGGTCATGAACTGTCAGCCCCAAAACAGTTGCAACCGATACAATTTCATCTGTCATCTTTATATCTTCAGACGAAGGCGTTGGATCACCTGAGGGATGATTATGGATAAGAATGAGAGCGGAGGCATTCAACTGCAACGCCTGTTTAATGATTTCCCTTGGATAAACCGGAACGTGGTCAACAGTGCCGCTGCCCTGTTGTTCATCTGCAATAAGGTTATTCTTGCGGTCTAAAAAAAGAACTCGAAATTCTTCAATCGCCCTATGTACCAATGTAGTTTGACAGTATGCAAGAAGCGAGTCCCAGCATGATAAAACTGGTTGACCAACAATTTTTGCCTTGGCCAAACGATGCGCGGCTGCTTCGACTATTTTTAGCTCTTGAAGAACGGCCAAAGATACGCCTGGTACAGCTTTTAAACGATCAAAAGGCGCCGAAAGAACACCATTAAAATCTCTAAATTGATCCAATAAAGCGCGCGCTAGTGGTTTTACATCTCTTCGGGGGATGGCCCGAAATAAAACCAGTTCAAGCAGTTCATAATCTGGTACAGCCCTTGCGCTACCTTGCATAAAACGATGTCGAAGGCGTTTGCGATGGTCTTTAATATAGGATGGAAGTCGAGTCCCGTTCTTTAGCAGAGGTGGCAACTCACCTTGCAAAAACAGTGGCAATTCGACCTCGTCAGCATCGTTTTCATGCTCCATCATTTCTTTTTCGATGATGTGCATTAACACAGGGTTAACATGGCCAATCTGCTGTGCAGAGCGATCAGCCTTTCATCGTATCCCAAAAGGACCGAACGGTCGAAAAAAAGCTTTTGCTTTCCGGGTTATTGTCTTCGGACATTGCTTCAAATTCGCGCAGAAGTTCCTTTTGCCGTGATGTCAGATTGACGGGCGTTTCAATTGCCAGTTCAATAAACATATCGCCGATCTGCGATGATTTGATTGAAGGCATACCTTTATTTCGAAGCCGCATTTGCCGACCCGATTGGCTGCCTGAAGGGATTTTCACCCGACTGCGACCGCCGTCAATTGTAGGTACTTCTATATCCCCGCCTAAAGCAGCTGATGTCATTGAGACAGGCACGCGGCAGAAAAGATTGCCTCCCTCCCGTTGAAAAATATCATGTTCCCGCACTTCGATGAAAATATAGAGATCGCCTGAGGGCCCGCCGCGAAGCCCGGCCTCTCCTTCTCCCGAAAGACGTATGCGCGTTCCTGTTTCCACACCAGCAGGGATATTTACGCTCAACGCGCGGTCTTTTTCCGCCCGCCCTTGTCCGCCACATTTTTTGCAAGGGTTTTTGATCATTTGCCCAATGCCTGAACAGGTTGGGCAGGTTCTTTCAACGGTGAAAAAACCTTGAGTTGCGCGCACTTTTCCCATCCCAGAGCAGGTTGGGCAGGTGGTCGGTTCCGATCCACCATCTGCGCCTGTCCCATTACACGAACCACATTCTACAGAGGTGGGAATATTGATCGACTTTTGAAGGCCGGAATAGGCATCTTCTAACGTGACTTGCAGATTGTAACGCAAATCAGAGCCGCGCGATGCGCGGTTGCGACTGTTCCCACGACCGCCGCCCATGAAGTCGCCGAAAAGATCATCAAACACATCAGAAAAAGCGCTTGAAAAATCACCTGGCCCGCCACCCGGGCGTCCACCGCCGCCCATTCCGCCTTCAAATGCGGCGTGGCCGTAGCGGTCATAGGCAGCCTTTCGATCCGCATCTTTCAGCACATCATAGGCTTCATTGACTTCCTTAAACATGCTCTCCGCATTGGGATTGTCGGAGTTGCGATCTGGGTGCAATTCCTTTGCTTTGGTGCGGTAACCTTTTTTGATCTCACTCGCTGAGGCGCCCTTTGACAGGCCTAGAACCTCGTAATAGTCACGTTTCGACATCGATCAAGTTCCTTAATAAACGCAAAAGCCGGCCCATGGGCTTTGGGCCGGCCTATTGGGTCTAACTACAAAAGTTATTGCCGTTTTCCGTCGTCCAGATCTTCAAAGTCGGCATCTACGATATCATCGTCCATGCCTTCAGCATCGGCTGCCATTGGTTCGTCATCTGCTTCACTTTGGCTGGCCTTGTAGATCGCCTCGCCAAGCTTCATGGCAGCTTCCGTGACATTTTGAATGCCGGATTTAATTTTAGAAGCATTTTCAGTTTCAAGTTCGTCCTTCAATGCAACGATAGCAAGCTCAATGGCTTCTATGGTTGTTGGATCCACTTTGTCCGCATGCTCTTCCATTGATTTTTCAGTCGAATGGATCAAGCTTTCCGCCTGATTTTTGGCTTCGATCAATTCACGACGCTCTTTATCTGATTCTGCGTTTTCTTCCGCATCGCGCACCATTTGATCGATATCGTCATCAGACAAACCGCCAGAAGCTTGGATCGTAATGGTTTGCTCTTTGCCTGTGCCCTTGTCTTTGGCGGACACAGAAACGATACCGTTTGCATCGATATCGAAGGCGACTTCAATTTGCGGCATTCCGCGCGGTGCCGGCGGTATATTCTCCAAATTAAATTGACCAAGGATTTTATTGTCACTGGCCATTTCCCGCTCGCCTTGGAAAACCCGAATGGTCACGGCGCTTTGATTGTCCTCTGCGGTTGAGAAAATTTGAGACTTTTTAGTTGGGATTGTGGTGTTACGTTCGATCAAACGTGTAAAGACACCGCCCAGAGTTTCAATGCCCAACGACAATGGTGTTACATCAAGCAAAACCACATCTTTTACATCGCCTTGCAAAACGCCGGCCTGAATGGCAGCACCCATTGCAACAACTTCATCCGGGTTGACCCCTTTATGTGGCTCTTTACCAAAGAATTTGGTTACCTCTTCGATCACTTTGGGCATACGTGTCATGCCGCCGACCAAGACGATTTCATCAATATCATCCGTGCTAAGAGCGGCATCTTTCAACGCTGCCTGGCAGGGTTTCATTGAGGCTTTGATCAGATCATTGACCAAGCTTTCCAGCTTGGCTCGGGTCATTTTCATAACCATGTGCAATGGCTGGCCAGTTGAGCCGTCCATCGAGATAAAGGGCTGGTTGATTTCAGTCTGATTTGAAGAAGACAGCTCGATTTTGGCTTTTTCTGCAGCTTCCTTAAGACGCTGCAGGGCCATCTTGTCTTTTTTCAGGTCAACGCCGTTTTCTTTTTTAAACTCGTCTGCGAGGTAATTGACAATCCGCATGTCAAAATCTTCACCGCCAAGAAACGTGTCACCATTGGTGGATTTGACTTCAAACAGCCCATCGTCGATTTCAAGGATGGTGACATCAAAGGTACCGCCACCAAGATCGTAAACAGCGATGGTTTTGGTTTCTTTTTTATCCAAACCATAAGCAAGCGCTGCTGCAGTTGGCTCATTGATAATGCGTAAAACTTCAAGGCCAGCAATTTTACCAGAGTCTTTGGTTGCTTGACGCTGGGCATCATTGAAATACGCTGGAACGGTGATCACCGCTTGTGTGACTTCTTCGCCGAGATAGCTTTCGGCGGTTTCTTTCATCTTCTGTAAAATGAAGGCTGAAATCTGACTTGGGCTGTATTTTTCGCCCTTGGCTTCAACCCACGCGTCCCCATTTCCGCCATCAACAACTGAGAAGGGAAGGTTTTTCTTGTCCTTGGCGAGATCAGCATCATCATCACGGCGGCCGATCAATCGCTTTACACCGAATATCGTATTATCTGGGTTTGTTACCGCCTGCCGTTTTGCAGGCTGACCAACAAGGCGCTCATCATCTGTAAAGGCAACAATTGACGGGGTTGTCCGCGCGCCTTCAGAATTTTCAATCACACGGGGCTGCGATCCGTCCATGATCGCAATACAACTGTTTGTGGTTCCAAGGTCAATACCGATAACTTTGGCCATATTTTCGATCCCTCTTAGTTCAGGCAATAACACGCGACACAAACCCTTTTTGGCGCTTGGGTCGCAAAATTAGCAATTTGGTGCACGCTCGTGACCTGCATTGGGTGTATATAGTCAGGCTCTTAGCGGCCTGCAAGCTTTGCCAGACTTTTGAAGCGTAAAATTTGGCAAAAATAGCAGTCATTTTGGCAAGTTTGGCTTAGTTTTTCGCGCTCCAGCTCGAAGATGCCTTTTTGCGTGTGTAATATTCACCGATAAGACCTAAAGCTATAAGAGCAATTCCAACATTAATTGGATAAATGATAGAACTGTTGTGGGGGTTATAATTGATGAATGCAAATCCCCGCGCTTGGTCGATTGCATGAAATAATGGATTCCAATCAAACATTGCCAGCATAAAACCGGGCAATGTATTGGCCACGAACATTTTGCCCGACGCAATCATATTTGCCCGTTGATAAAGGGTTCTGAGAACGGTTGTAAAAGTAGGTGCCCAAGGCTTGATGGCAAACATCAAAAGCCCAACAGCACACCCGGTGAACCAAGCCAAGAGGAACATCAAAAATGCCCCTATCGGATCATCAATCACAAAGGGTGAAAACACCACATAATAAATGAAGAGAATTACGAACATTGATAAGGTTTGTAAGTAAAGAGAACCCAGGGCTGCAGAACTGATCGAAATAGCCGTGTTTATAGGGGCATGCTGCATCATTGCCGAGGCAGGCCCCTCTGCACTTGCAACGGCTGTAACGGCCTTGTTGTGAGTCATAAAGAGAAAGATTCCGCTCATGATGTAAATCACAAAATCGCCGCGGATCGCTGCACCTCTAAGTCCCAAAACTTGAAAAAACAGCAAAAATCCGGCTACAAACATGATTGATTGCAACATCTCTGAAAGTAAGCACATTATTGGTGAACGGTGCTTTTGCCGGATGCTCCGCACTGTAGCATGAAAAATCTGCCAAGACATATTCAAAGCAAAGCCAACTGAGCCTTGGGATCTGTAAGTTTTAAACATTAAATGCACCTTAAATACCGACTGGAAATATGACCCAGAACACCTTGCTGAAATGTAAATTTAGTAGCATAAGACTTAAAATATCGACCACACATAGCATACTTTTGGTCAAAAAAGTCAAGCCAAGCAAAACATTACGGAAAGTTACTTAGATTGGACTACGCAAAATTATCTCAGGTTATGCGTGATCTGGCTTTACAATCAGGTAAAGCGATCATGGAAATTTATAATTCAGAGAGTGTTTCATTTGAAACAAAGGCTGATGACAGCCCAGTCACTATTGCTGACAAAGCAGCAGATCGAATTATTTTTGCTGGCTTGAAACAGGCTTTTCCGGCCCTTCCTGTGGTGACGGAAGAACAGGCAAGTTCACAAACTAAGCAGCATGACACATTTTTGATTGTCGATCCCTTAGACGGAACCAAGGAATTTATCAAAAAAACTGCTGAGTTTACAGTGAACATTGCTTTGATTGAGAACGGGGTTCCAACCCGTGGGATTGTTTACGCACCAGCCATAGAGCGGCTTTTTTATACTGATGCCAAAGGTCAGCCGGTAGAGGAGCAAGCTCCTTTTGAGGAAAAAGCTCTGGGACGGGTTTCGCCAATTTCGGTCAAAAGCCCAGACAATGAAGCGTTGATTGTCGTGGCATCTAAGTCGCATCGTGATCAAGATATAGATGCGTATATATCAAAATATTCAGTGGCAAAATCAACCAGTGCAGGGTCTTCCTTAAAGTTCTGTCTTTTGGCTGCTGGAGAAGCGGATTTTTATCCAAGGCTTGGCAGAACAATGGAGTGGGATACAGCAGCCGGGCATGCAATTTTAAGTGCGGCTGGCGGTGCAGTGGTTCAGTTTAATACCCTTAGTCCGTTAGAGTATGGCAAATTCAATTATGAGAATCCCCATTTTATTGCATTGGTAGAAGGTGTGAGCTTAAAAAGTTAAAGATATTCCATGTGCTGAAAAATGCGTATTTTGGCATATAAATTCATGCA
>CABZJG010000076.1 GCA_902525995.1 Paracoccaceae bacterium
AGACCAACATTGTGATGGGGTTTTCAAGGTTGTCCACAATGGCTTGCAGCAATTCCGCGCCAAGTGCGCCGTCAATGACACGGTGATCCACCGATAGTGTCATCGACATGACGGTGGCCACCTCAAGATCACCATCCGCGTTGACCACGGGTCGTTTTTTACCCGCACCGACGGCAAGAATAGCGCCGTGCGGTGGATTGATCACCGCATCAAAATTATCAATCCCAAACATACCTAGGTTGGAAATAGCAAAGCTTCCGCCCTGATATTCATGCGGGGCCAGCTTTTTATCTTTGGCCCGCGCGGCAAGATCTTTCATTTCGGCGCTAAGCTGCGACAGAGACTTCTGCTCGGCATCCTGCAAAACCGGGGTAAACAGACCGCCCTCGATGGCCACCGCAACAGCCACATCAGAAGGGGTGAGTTGTAGGACCCGATCACCGGCCCAAACCGCATTTGCGCTGGGCACAGTTTGCAGTGCAAGCGCACAGGCCTTGATAATGAAATCATTGACCGACAGTTTAACATCGCGCGCGGCCAATTGCTTGTTCAAGTCGGCCCGGAACGCTAAAAGCCGGTCAATATTGATATCCCGCCGCAGATAGAAATGAGGTACGGTTTGTTTGGCTTCGGTCAGCCGCGCAGCGATGGTTTTGCGCATACCGTCCAGTTGAATTTCCTCAAAATCGCGCCCTTCATACATCTTGAGTATGGTTTCGGTCGCGGGGCCGGCAGGCATAGCAGCAGATGCGGTTGCAGGCGCAGCGCTTGCAGCGCGTGCTGGCTGAGCTTGAGCGGCCTCGACATCAGCTTTGACAATCCGCCCATGGGGGCCTGAGCCTTGCAGCGCCGAAAGATCAACGCCTTTTTTCGCAGCCAGACGGCGCGCAAGCGGCGAAGCAAATACCCGGCTTCCTTTCGGGGCAGGGGCACTGGCGGTTTGGGGCGCGGCTGAGGGTTCATTGGCGGCCATCTCGGATGGCTCTTGCGACGGTTTTGTGCCTTGTGGTTTAGCGCTTTCAGCTTCGGCTTTTCCGCTGCCGCCGGAACTTGCCAAATCCTCGGCGGTTTCGCCTTCTTCAAGCAGGACAGCGATAGCGCTGTTCACGGCCACGTTTTCAGTACCTTCGGCTACATAAATTTTACCAATGACGCCTTCGTCAACCGCTTCAAATTCCATTGTGGCTTTGTCGGTTTCAATCTCGGCAATGACATCACCCGATTGCACGCTGTCACCTTCTTTGACCAACCATTTGGCCAGTGTTCCGGCCTCCATGGTGGGGGAAAGCGCAGGCATGAGAATTTCTGTTGGCATGATCAGCGCTCCTTAACGATAGGTGACTTTTTTGACCGCTGCGATGACTTCATCGGTGGTCACCAAGGCCAGTTTTTCCAAGTTTGCGGCATAGGGCATAGGCACATCTTTACCAGTACAATTGATCACTGGCGCATCGAGGTAATCGAACGCCCGCTCCATAATGACCGCAGACAGATGGTTGCCGATGGCGCCCACTGGAAAGCCTTCTTCCACGGTGACACAGCGGTTGGTTTTTTGTACCGATGCCAGTACCGTCTCATAGTCAATCGGCCGCAAGCTGCGCAGGTCGATGACCTCGGCGCTGATCCCTTCTTCGGCCAGTTTGTCTGCCGCCTCTAGAGCATAGTGCATACCGATGCCGAAACTGACAAGCGTGACATCACTGCCTTCCCGCCAAATCCGCGCTTTGCCAAAAGGCACTGTGAAATCATCCAGCACAGGCACATCAAAACTGCGCCCATAAAGGATTTCATTTTCCAAAAAGATCACCGGGTTGTCATCGCGAATAGCAGATTTCAAAAGCCCTTTGGCATCCGAGGCCGAGAAAGGCATGACCACTTTAAGCCCCGGAATATGCGCATACCATGCGGCGTAATCCTGACTGTGCTGCGCGCCCACCCGTGCGGCTGCGCCATTGGGGCCGCGAAACACCATTGGCGCGCCCATTTGACCGCCAGACATATAAAGCGTCTTGGCGGCTGAGTTGATGATTTGGTCAATCGCCTGCATGGCAAAGTTAAAGGTCATAAACTCTACAATCGGGCGCAGTCCGCCAAAAGACGCACCCACCGCAATACCGGCAAAGCCGTGCTCTGTGATCGGGGTGTCGATCACCCGCTTGGCGCCAAATTCGTCAAGCAGACCTTGCGAAATTTTATAGGCGCCTTGATATTCGGCAACCTCTTCACCCATCAAGAACACCGTGTCATCGCCGCGCATTTCTTCAGCCATCGCATCGCGTAAAGCTTCGCGGACAGTTTGCTGTTTTAGCTCGGTGCCTTCAGGCCAGTCTGGCGTGCTATCATACGCTGGGCTGATCGGAGCAGCAGGCACGGCGGCCTCTGCCGCAGGCGCTGGTGTCTCAGCTGCGGGCTCTGAGGCCTCTTGCGGGGCCGGTTCGCTGGATGTTGCAGCGGCGCTATCGGCGCTTTCGCCCTCTTCCAAGAGCACAGCAATTGCGCTGTTTACTTTGACGTTTTCAGTGCCCTCTGCGACTAGGATTTTGCCAATCACCCCTTCGTCGACCGCTTCAAATTCCATCGTGGCCTTATCGGTTTCGATCTCTGCAATAATGTCACCTGAGGCCACAGTATCACCTTCGCTGACCATCCATTTGGCCAAGGTACCCTCTTCCATGGTGGGCGACAGGGCTGGCATAAGAATTTCGGTTGCCATCTTTTAACTCTCCTTATGCCTTACGCGTAAATATCTGTCCAAAGCTCTTCAACGGCGGGCTCTGGGCTGTCTTTGGCAAACTCTGCCGATGCATTGACGATTTCCTTGACCTTTTTGTCGATGGCCTTGAGATCCTCTTCGCTGGCGTGTTTTCCGGTTAGTAACATAGACCTAACGGTTTCAATCGAGTCGCGCTCTTGGCGCATTTTCTGCACCTCTTCGCGGGTCCGGTATTTGGCCGGGTCTGACATTGAGTGGCCGCGATAGCGATAGGTTTTAACCTCAAGAATATAGGGTCCTTTGCCTGATCTACAGTGCGCCACTGCTTTCTGGCCTGCCGCTTTTACAGCTAGAACATCCATACCGTCGACCGCTTCGCCCGGGATGCCAAAAGCTTCTCCGCGCACATAAAAATCCGGCGATGAGGTTGACCGTTTTTGCGCAGTTCCCATGGCATATTGGTTGTTTTCAATCACAAAAATAACCGGAAGGTCCCAGATTGCCGCCATATTGAAGGTCTCGTAAACCTGACCTTGGTTGGCCGCGCCGTCCCCGAAATAGGTAAAAGTCACCCGGTTATTTTCGAGGTATTTATCTGCAAAGGCCAGCCCTGCGCCAATGGGCACCTGAGCCCCCACGATGCCATGACCGCCGTAAAAGTGCTTTTCTTTGCTAAACATATGCATTGAGCCACCCTTGCCTTTGGAATAGCCGTCAATGCGTCCGGTCAACTCGGCCATCACCCCGTTGGGGTCCATCCCAGCGGCCAGCATATGTCCATGGTCGCGGTAAGAGGTCAGCCGTTTGTCGCCTTCCTCTGCGGCAGCTTCAAGGCCCACAACAACAGCTTCCTGACCGATGTAAAGGTGACAAAAACCCCCAATGAGCCCCATGCCATAAAGCTGACCTGCTTTTTCCTCAAAGCGCCGAATAAGCAACATGTCTTCGTAGTATTGGGTCAGTTCCTGAGCTGAGATATTGGGCTTTGCCTTGGTTTTGCGTGCCGCCATAATAATACCTTCGGAAATAATAGTTTAGCATTAAACTATCTCTTACAATAAAAAATAGTTTTGTGCGAGAGGAAATTTCAGTTTGCGCAAGGTAATGAGATAAACTGTTTTTAAACAGATAGTTAGTCGATAACAATTTCGTTTCCGCGCACATATCCCAAGATATCGCGCGCTTGCTGATCCAAGAGATCAAGGTCAAGAAATTCATCAGACATCCGCTTGGTCAGATTTTCCATGCGTTGAACTTCAACGCGCAAAGCCAGCAGCTCGCGCTCTAACTTGTTTGTTTCGCTTAGAATTTCTGCGCGGCGGAACAGCCCAAAGTCCCCTTGCACGGCAGCAAAGGTGAAATACATCCCAAGACTAAAAGCCAGCCCAAAGGCGGCAAACAATCCCCATGCTGGATGATGTCGCTGTGTCGTCATTCCTGCCTCATTGCCCATTATTGGTGGGCTTAGGGGCAGTATTGCATAGGTGATTCGCTTTGTGAATCCCCCAAATGACGAAAATTAAACGATTTTTTGAAAGTCTCAGACGCGTGGCGTGCCAGTGACCTCAAAAAAGCGGCGTTTTATCCTGCAACCGAGGCCTGATAAATGCCGTAGATGGATTGGCCAAGTGCGTGATTAAAGTCTGCGTCGCTTTGCTGGGCTGATAACCCTTCGGTGAGCGCGCGTGAAAAACTGGCGATCATACCGCTGTTTTGCGCCAGTTTGCCGTTTGCCTCTGTTCGGCTATAGCCGCCAGACAGCGCCACGACCCTTAAAACGCGGGGATGGTTGATCAACTCTTGATAGTGATTGGCTGCTTCCGGCAGGGTCAATTTTAACATCACCGGTTGATCAGTTGGCAATTGATTTAACCGCGCAAGAAGTGCTGCCTTTAATGTGTCTTCTGCCGCCGCTTTATCCGCGATCGAAATGCTCACTTCCGGTTCCAGAATTGGCATCAAACCAGCGCTGATGATTTCCCCGCCAATGGCGAATTGCTGATCCACAATTTCGCCAATACCGTCGGCATTGGCGCCGTGAATGACCGAGCGCATTTTGGTGCCGAAGATGCCGGCGCTTTGTGCACGCTTTAAAAGCCCCGCAAGACCCGCAATGGGTTTCATCACCTGAACATCGTTTTGGGTCTCAGTCAGACCTTGATCGACCTTGAGAAATGGCACGACACCGCACCGTGTCCAAAGATACTCTGCCACAGGGGTGCCTTCGATATCGCGGTCCATTGTGTTTTCAAACAAAATTGCCCCCACCACTTTTTCGCCAGTGAAAGAGGGCGATTGTATAATCCGGCAGCGCATTTCGTGGATCCGGTCGAACATTTCAGCATCAGATCCATAGGTGTCTTCTTCAACCCCGTAGAGACGCAGCGCTTTGGGTGTTGATCCTCCACTTTGATCAAGGGCAGCGACAAACCCGGGCGCTGTTGCGATTTTCTGCATCTGCTGCTGCTCGGTCATAGATAAGTGTCCTTTTACAAAAATTACCTTTGCGCACTGCTGGGGCAGCACAAATTCGTATCGTGATCATAGCCTTAAGGCAGTGATCGAACTGTGACAATTGTGGTAGCGCTATCACCTCAAAATAAAGTGACAGCTCTGTATTTTTTGAATTTCTTTGCTTCTAATCTTGGAACAAAGCGGCCACACCGGGCAGGGTTTTGCCTTCCATCCACTCAAGAAATGCGCCCCCGGCGGTAGAGATATAGCTAAAGCCCTGCGCTGTGCCCGCTTTGTTCAGCGCCGCAACCGTATCGCCGCCTCCGGCCACGGAAATCAGCCCATCTGATTGGGTCAGCTCTGCTGCTTTCGTTGCAGCAGCGTTTGTGGCGCGATCAAATGGCTCGATTTCAAACGCCCCCAACGGGCCGTTCCAAATGAGTGTTTTTGCCTGCTCAAAACAGGCCGCAATCCGTGCCACTGTTCGTGGACCGGCATCCAAGATCATTGCGTCGGCAGGGCAGTCTTGGACTGGCAGTGTTTGATTTGGGGCGTGGGCGGCAAAATCCTGCGCCACCACGATATCACTGGGCAGGATAATCTCGCATCCGGTTGCGGTGGCCTTTGCAAGGATGCTCAAAGCGGTTTCGGTCATGTCATGCTCGGCCAGAGATTTGCCCACCGCCACGCCCTGCGCTGCAAGGAAGGTATTGGCCATGCCGCCGCCAATCACAAGGTGATCAACTTTTTCTACAAGGTTGCCCAAAAGATCGATTTTGGTGGATACTTTCGCGCCGCCCACCACCGCCACGACGGGCCGCTTCGGGGTGCCAAGTGCGCCTTCAAGTGCGCTCAGCTCGGCGGCCATCAACCGGCCGGCGCAGGCGGGCAGCACACGGGCTAAACCTTCGGTGCTGGCATGGGCACGGTGGGCAGCCGAAAACGCATCATTGCAATAAATATCGCCGATCTGCGACAAAGCACCGACAAACGCCGCCTCGTTACGCTCTTCTTCGGGGTGAAAACGGGTGTTTTCCAACAGCAAGACTTCACCTGCCTGCATCGCCTCTGCTGCTGCTTGCGCTTTAGGGCCAATGCAGTCTTCGGCGAAACCGATTGTCGTTTGCAATGATGAGTGAAGCGCTGGAATAAGACGGGCGAGGCTCATTTCCGGCACCGCTTTGCCTTTGGGCCGGCCAAAATGGGCAAGCAATATCGGCAGTCCCCCGGCCGCAAGTATAGTTTTCACGGTGGGGACAATCTTTTCAATCCGGGTCGCATCGGTGACAACCGGTCCGTCCATGGGCACATTGATGTCGACGCGTGTCAAAACCCTTTTGCTCTGAAGGTCCATATTATCCAGCGTTTTCCAAGCCATCGGTGTATCCCTGTCCTTGTTTATCTTTACCCAGCGTCTTTTCCTATATTTGGCCTTTGGTCAATGCTGCACCTTGTCCCCTGCGACAAAGCAGCTTAGATAACGCGCTAAAGTTTACCAAGGAGTCGCCGGATGGCTAAAATCAAAGATCCAGAAAATACAATTCTGATGGAACTGAAAGACGGAACAGTGGTCATTGAACTAATGCCCGATATTGCACCTGAGCACTGCGCGCGGATGAAAGAGCTGGCGCGCAGCGGCACCTATGACAATGTCTGTTTCCACCGCGTGATCGAAGGTTTCATGGCGCAATCCGGCGATGTGGCCAATGGCAATATGGAACAAGACTTCAATTTGCGCATGGCTGGCACAGGCGGTTCCGATCTGCCCAATCTCAAGGCCGAGTTTTCCGGCGTTCCGCATGACCGCGGCACTTTGGGCGCGGCGCGCAGCCAAAACCCTGACAGTGCCAACAGCCAGTTTTTCATCAACTTTAGTGACAACCACTTTCTCAACCGTCAGTACACGGTCTATGGCCGGGTGATCGACGGGCTTGAGCATGTGGATGCGATTGCACTGGGCGAACCACCAGCAGCCCCGGATCGGATGATCAGCGTCAAGGTGGCAGCCGATGCTTAGGCTGGCCGCTGTTCTGTCGCTGCTGGCTGGCCCTGTTGTGGCCACCGGTATTGAAATTGAAGTTGCCGGCGAGGGCGCAAATGGCACCGTAACGATCGATTTGCTTGAAGATGTTGCGCCGCTCCATGCCGAGCGCATTGCCCAATTGGCCGCTGAGGGGGCCTATGATGGCGTTGTGTTCCATCGGGTTATTGACGGCTTTATGGCGCAAACCGGGGATGTGCAGTTCGGCAAGGCCGGCGGCAATACCTCTATGGCAGGGCGCGGGGGATCGGCTTTGCCGGATTTGCCAGCAGAGTTTTCCGATGTGCCCTATGACCGCGGGGTCGTTGGCATGGCGCGCTCACAAAATCCAAACAGTGCCAACAGCCAGTTCTTTATTATGTTTGCCGAAGGGTATTTTCTAAACGGAAACTACACCGTGGTCGGACGCGTGACGGCGGGCATGGATGTGGTCGATGCGATCAAGCTGGGTCAGGGCCCTAATGGATCGGTGCTTGGCGCACCGGACGTTATGGTCAAGGTCTCCGTGATCGATTAAGCGATCACCAAGTACTGTGTATGCTTCACAATTGCGTGGGCGGGGCTAGACCAGCGCCGCCCTTTTTCGTTTTATAGCCCTAGGTTAAGGGAGGCTGTGACATGCGCCAAATAGTTGTGACCATTTTTGCCATTCTCGCGGCTTTGCCGCTGCTGGCAGATCCTGCGCTGTGGAGCCGTGAATGGCCGCAGACCAATTTTGAAAAAACAACATTGGTTAATTGGAGCGAGATTATCTCGGGCGGTCCGCCCAAAGATGGCATTCCGGCCTTGGTTGATCCCGCGTTTGTTGCAGTTGGTGATGCGGCATTGCCGCAAAACGAGCCGGTGATCACTGTAGAGCTGGCGCAGCAGACTCCGCGCGCCTATCCGCTGCGCTATCTGATGTGGCATGAGATCGTAAATGACCGCATCGGGGTGCATCCGGTTGCGGTGACCTTTTGTCCGCTGTGCAATTCGGGGCTGACGTTTGACCGCCGCTTGGACGGCCGCGTGCTTGAATTTGGTGTGTCGG
>CABZJG010000077.1 GCA_902525995.1 Paracoccaceae bacterium
CCTCGGCATCCTTCACATAACTGGCAAAGGATCCGGTGCGAAAGCTGGTTTGCATGGCCGGATCGCGTAGGAAGGTGGCAAAATCACTTCTTTTGGCCAATGCCACCGCGGGGTGATCAAAGCTTTGAGCGCGCAGCCAAGAGTAATAGCTGACCAAACGGTCCCAAGGATTGCGCACCAGCGTAAAAATAAAATAGGGCTCAAGCTCTGAGGCGCTGAGCACCCCGTCGATATCAGCAAGTGTCGAGTGTTTCCAAAGCCGCCCCTTGGCGCGCAGCTTATCCAGCCGTTTACGCCGCCGCTTGGCTTTAGGTGTATCCCCGATCAGGATATCATCGGCCATCGCCCGCTGCTCAAGCGCTACTGCCATGGATGTGCCGCCGGTTTTTGGAATATGAACGAATATAAATTTGCGCCCGGGCGAAATAATCATACCGCGCAGCCTAGACCAATTGCGCAGTATCAGGAAGAGCGCAGTGCAATCACAATGCCAGCTGCGGCGATGAGTATAATCCCGCCGGCTTGCAGCGCCGTCACGGTTTGCCCAAACAGCATCCACGCGAAAAACGGCCCTGAGATAAAGACCGAATATTCATAAATCGCCACATAAGAGGCAGTGCCGATTTGATAGGCGCGAATAATCAGGCCGACGCCCAAAACTGACCCTACAGCCTGCAACAAAATAAATGGCAAGGCGGCTGTGACAGGCCATACCCAGCCGCGCTGGATAAAGCCTGCGGCGCCTTCGGGAACCGTGAATTCAAATTGGCCCAGAACAGCCAGAGCAAGGGCACCAATAATGGCCTGAATGAGGAACAGCATTGCCAGCATAGAGAGCGTGCTTTCCCCTTCACACAGCTGCCGTGTCGCCACTGCGCCCATGGCATAAAACAGCCCCCCGACAACCGGCAGAAAGCTGATCCAGCTGAGCGTTGACCAGTCACTGTCCAACACCAGCAAAATGCCAATAAACCCGATAAAGACGGCCCAAATGCGGGCTGGCCCCACCGGTTCACGCAGAATAAACGCCGTGATCAGCAAGATAAAAATCGGCGAGGTAAAAAGACCCGCCAAAGCCTGTGCCAAAGGCATGAAAGCCAAAGAGCCAAAATAAAACAGCATTGCAAAGGCCACAAAAAAACTGCGCAGCGCCACGGCCCAAAGGCGCAGCGCCCAAAGCGTGCCAAAGCCCAAAAACGAAACCAAAATGATCAAGGGCAACCCCATGGCGGAGCGCAAAACCTGAAATTGCCAAAGACCTGCATCGCGGGCAATCAGGGAAATGAAATTATCAATGCAGCCAATCACCAGCATCGCGGCCAGCATGGTCAAAGCCGCAGCGCGGTCGTTTATAGACATGTTTTTTATCATTGTGCTTTTCTTTGACCCTTTAGTGGATTTAGTCTAGCCCGAAACCGACATAAGTGCAGATTCGCTGGGAGGCAAACATGGGTTGGATGCGCGATGAAACCGGACTGGAAAAAAACAAAGCCAATTATGTCCCGCTAACGCCATTATCGCATCTAAAACGGGCTGCAGTGGTCTTTTCCGACTGCCCTGCCGTGATCTATGGTGCGCATCGCAAAACCTATAGCGAATATTATCAACTCTGCTCACAGCTTGCGTCAGCTTTGCAGCAATTGGGCGTTGCCTCGGGCGATGTTGTCGCCACACTCATTCCCAACCTGCCCGCGCAGGCCGAAGCGCATTTTGGTGTGCCCGCCTGCGGCGCGGTGCTCAACACCATCAACACGCGGCTCGAAGTGCACACGGTTGCCTATATTTTTGACCATGGGGCTGCCAAGGTCGTACTGGTGGATAGCCAGTTTCTAGACCTGGCCGAAGCGGCCTGCGCCGAGATGGAGGGTACTCCGCCGAAGATCATCGAAGTGCCTGACGAAAGCGCCGGTTTTCCTGCATCAGGCCGCCATCAGACCTATGAAGACTTGCTGACTACGGGGGATGCCGAGTTCGACTGGCAGATGCCTGAAGACGAATGGGAAAGCCTTGCGCTCAACTACACATCCGGCACCACGGGGCGGCCAAAAGGCGTGGTCTACCACCACCGCGGCGCCTATTTGATGACCATGGGCACGGTGGTCAGCTGGCGGATGCAGCTCAATCCGGTGTTTATGGCGATTGTGCCGCTTTTTCATTGCAACGGCTGGAACCATACTTGGATGATGCCGATGCTCGGCGGCACCTTGGTCTGCTGCCGCGATATCACCGCCGGCGTTATTTATGACGCCATCGCCGAAGAAGGCGTTCAGTTTTTTGGCGGCGCACCGATTGTGCTCAATATGATCGTCAATGCCAAAGAAGAAGAGCGCCGCGCCTTTGATCACACGGTTGAGGTCTTTACCGCAGGTGCGCCCCCTGCCCCGGCAACCTTGGCCAAAATCGAAACCTTGGGTTTTAATGTCACGCAGGTCTACGGGCTCACCGAAACCTACGGCCATGTGACCGAATGCGTCTGGCATGATCACCGCTGGGGCGGTTTGGACAGTGACGGGCGCTCGGCGATCAAAGCCCGTCAGGGCGTTGCCTTTCCGATGATGGAACATATCACTGTGATGGACAGCGATATGAACCAAGTGGCCATGGACGGAAAAACCCAGGGCGAAATTATGATCCGCGGCAACTCGGTGATGAAAGGCTATCTGAAGAACCCCGACGCCACGCAGGAAGCTTTTGCGGGCGGTTATTTTCATTCCGGTGATCTGGCCGTGCAGCATCCCGACAGCTATGTGCAAATTGCCGATCGGGCCAAGGACATCATCATTTCGGGCGGCGAAAACATAAGCTCGGTCGAGGTTGAAGGAACGCTTATGGCGCATCCGGCGGTGTCACTCTGCGCCGTGGTGGCCAAGCCGGACGAGAAATGGGGCGAAGTGCCCTGCGCCTTTGTGGAATTGCTTGAGGGCGCAGAGGTTAGCGAAGCCGATTTAATCGCCTTTGCCCGCAGTAAACTGGCCGGATTTAAAACCCCAAAACAGATTATCTTTCAAGAGCTGCCAAAAACCTCGACCGGAAAGATTCAAAAATTCGAGCTGCGCAAACAGATCACCCCGGCTGGCTGAGCGATTGTGATAAACCCCCGCCATGTGCTATGATCGGGCAAAACAAAACCTGAGCAGCCACTGTACATGACCGCATTGAAAAAATATGCCCGCCTTGAGGCGACCGGATTATGGCGTGAGCGCCCCGAAGAGCAGCGGCGCGAGGTGATTGTTTCGGTTGGCAACACAAGCTTGATCATCGCGGACAGCAAAGACCGGCCTTTGGCGCATTGGTCGCTTGCAGCCATTGCGCGCGCCAATCCCGGTGAATTTCCCGCACGCTACCATCCGGATGGGGACGCCGAAGAAAGTCTTGAGTTTACCGAAAGCGAAGCGGAAATGGTCAAGGCGATTGAAAAGCTGCGCCGCGTGATCGACCGCCGCCGACCAAAACCGGGACGGTTACGTTTGGTGATTTCCGCGCTGATTGCGGCAACTATTTGTGCTTTGGCCATTTTCTGGATGCCACAAGCTGTTCAAAATTACGCCCTGCGCGTGGTTCCAGAGGTCAAACGGCTTGAGATCGGGCTCAGCCTGCTTGAAAAAATGTCGAGCTTATCCGGAACCCCTTGTCATTCGGACAGCGCCAATACAGCGCTAGACCAGCTCAGCCAAAGAATTCTGGGGGCCACAGAGCGGCTTCGCGTGTTGCCAAGCGGGGTTCCTCAAACCGCCCATCTGCCCGGGGGTTTGATTTTAATTCATCGCGAATTGCTTGAAGATTACGATGATCCAGACGTTGTTGCGGGATATATTTTGGCCGAAACCCTGCGGGCAGAGCAAAGCGACAGCTTGCAGCGTATGTTGTCGTTTACCGGCACGTTAAGCGTATTTCGCCTATTGACCACCGGACAATTGTCCGAGGCCACATTGAAACAATATGCCGAGCACCTGTTGCTGCAATCCCCTTCGCAGGTCGACAGGGATCTATTGATTGAGCAATTTTCCGCCCAGCGCCTGCGCGCGGCGCCCTATGCCTATGCCCTTGATGTCACCGGCGAGCAGACCCTTGCATTGATCGAAGCTGATGGTGCCGCAACTGTCCAGTTTGAGCCCAGCTTGCCAGATAATTATTGGATCCGGCTACAAACAATCTGTGGCGGCTAAGCCTGCTCATTTGCATCACGCGACTTGCCAACGGGCAAAAATCGTTTCACAAAGGTTGGGCACTTTAAGGTTTTATCCGATGATAGCACCCGTACAGCAAAATACCTTATTGGGCGCGCTTTGCCTTTTGGGCGAGATGATTTTATCTTTCGCAATCGCCAGCGCTGTCAAACTTTTAGAACCTCAAGTCAGTGTTTTTGTCGTTTTGTTTTTCCGCTATCTCTTTTGTCTGCCGCTACTGTTTGCCTATGGGCTTGCCACGCGCGGGCGGCGCCTTATGCATATCCAAAACACGCGGGTTTTAGTACTGCGGACCGTTTGCGGTTTTCTGGGGCTTTTGATGTGGTTTTTGGCCGTGGCGAATATCGACATCAGCTTGGCCACCGCTCTGGCGCAGACCATGCCTATTTTTATCACTGTTCTGGCGGCACTGATCATCGGCGAACAGGTCGGCATCCGGCGTATTGGCGCTGTCAGCCTCGGCTTTTGTGGTGTTGTGCTGTTGTTGTTTCCGATCAGCGCTGACCTGAACGTCTAGGGGGGGGCTTTGCCCTGTCAGGGGCCTTTTTCGCAGCCCTGATGTTTATATACCTGCGCGTTTTAGGGCAAAGCGATGCTGTGATTTCAACGGCCCTATGGTATAATTTAACCGGTCTTGTTTTGGCTGCTCTCCTGTGCTTGCTGTCCGGATTTTCGTGGCCAGCCTTTTCTGCCGCCACCTCGCCAGGCATTTGGCAAGCCTTAATCTTGGTGGGCGTCTTGGCAAGCTTTCAACAAATGCTGCTGGCAAAAAGCCATGCCTATGCCAAGGCCTCGGTTTTGGCCCCTGTGCATTACGCCACTATTCCGATCGGAATTTTACTGTTTAACGAAGTGGTCGGGGTTAAATTTTTTATCGGCACTGGCATCATTCTTTTGGCCAATTACTACATTCTGCGCCGCGAGCAGGCGCAAACGCTTAAAGAAAACCTTCCCGATTAGAGAGCGGTTTGAAATTGCACAGGCTGCCTGACTAGCGGCGCAGCGTAAAAGCATCCCGAAAGCCTGCCTTCCGCGCGGCTGCCAAAGCCAATTTGGCTTTATCAGCATCGGCAAAAGGGCCAAGCAGTATTACCTGATACGTTTTTCCTCCCCGGGTGATGGAGCGTGCCTGAACCGGAAAGCCCATCGCCGCCAGTTGCGATTTGGTTTTTGCCGCATTGGCACTGATGCCAAAAGTGGCCACCTGGACCAGCAAACCGTTGCCCACCACGGGCTGCAAATCGGTTGCCGCAGTGCGGCCGTCTGTCGGCGCAGTGTCTTTGGGCACAAGCGCAATCGGCGCATTTTCTGGCGCAAAACTGGGTGCAAATCCACAGATC
Source organism: Paracoccaceae bacterium (assembly GCA_902525995.1). Lineage (GTDB taxonomy): Bacteria > Pseudomonadota > Alphaproteobacteria > Rhodobacterales > Rhodobacteraceae > CABZJG01. The sequence continues at coordinate 5,528 of CABZJG010000077.1, forward strand.
GCCTGATGCGAGCTGTTCATCCTTGCAACCCATTGGACCTCACCCTCTTGTCCGCCGCGAATATACACGCAGCCCAAGCTGTCGACAAACTGGGCACCGGTAAACCCTGCCGGTGGCAATTCAGCCGGTCCATCGCGATTGGCTATGCTGTTTGCGCTCTCTGCGGCCAGGCTGCCTGGTAAACTCAACGCAAATAGGCACGCAAGTTTACGCAGTGCCGAGAATAAAATCCGCATAACACACCCATAAAGAAGGGTTTCACTATGCCCGAACAGGTCCTCAGAGTAAAGCGAGCTGCGGTCTATTTGGTTCCAAACATCCGATCGCCTGCATCCCCTAGTCCGGGTACGATATAGCCTTTTTCATTGAGATGGCTGTCAACAGCAGCAGTAATAATTGGCACATCAGGATGCGCCTCGTTCATCCGCGCAACGCCCTCGGGGGCGGCCAGCAGACACATAAAGCGAATGTTGCGCGCGCCAGCCTGTTTTAAAAGATCAATGGCCGCGACCGAGGAATTGCCGGTTGCAAGCATCGGGTCAACCGCGATCACCAAGCGATCTTCCAAGGTATGAGGGACTTTGAAATAATACTGCACCGACTTTAGGGTTTCTTCATCACGGTAAAGACCGACAAACCCAACCCGCGCAGATGGGATCAGCTCAAGCACCCCGTCCAGCAATCCATTTCCGGCCCGCAAAATCGAGATCAACGCAAGCTTTTTTCCCGCCAGAACAGGCGCATCCATCGGCTGGAGCGGTGTGTCGATGGTTTTCGTGGTCAGAGCCAGCCCACGGGTGGTTTCATAGGCCAGCAATTGGCTAATTTCTCGCAGCAATTGACGAAATAATGCGGTTGAAGCCCCGGCGTCGCGCATCAAGGTTAGTTTATGCTGCACCAATGGGTGGTCAACAATTGTCAGGTTCTCACTCATGTCTTCTCCAATTTTTCTAACAGGCTTTGCCGGGTTTCAGCAGAGCAGAACGCGGCCTCGGCGGCTGTTCTATTCAAGGCTGTAAAATCCTTTGATGTCCAGCCAAAAGTATCAGCCAACTGGCGGTATTCTTGGCCAAGCGTGGTGTGAAAAAACGGCGGATCATCGGTGGAAATGGTGGTTTTCACTCCGGCGCTGCGCAACGGCTTTATGGGATGCGCACTCAAGGTTGGATAAACCCCCAAGGCCAGGTTTGAGCCGGGGCACACCTCAAGTGTGATCTGCCGGGCCACGAGTTCCTCCACCAAAGCCGGATCATCGATTACCTGCACCCCGTGACCAATCCGCTCGACATTCAGATCAAAGATGGCTTGGCGCACGCTTTCGGCGCCGCCCCATTCGCCCGCATGGGTGGTCAGATGCAATTTCGCTTCACGCGCCATATCAAAACTATAGGCAAAATCACCCTGCCGGCCCTGCAGCTCATCGCCGCCCATGCCAAATCCGACAATAAAATCGCCTACCGTTTCGGCAGCGCAGCGGGCGGCTTTCCTGGCCTGATCGGAGCCGAAATGACGAATGCAGGTGACAATGCCCTTGGCAATAATCCCAAATTCGCGTTCGCTGTGACCGGCGGCCTGCTCAATGGCGGCCAAATACTCTTGCCAAGCGGCCAAATCACAGCCCCCGCAGAAATCCGGTGACACAAATACTTCGGTATATATTACCCCCTGCTCGGCGCTTTGCTGCAGCACCTCGCAGGTCAATCGGTAAAAATCTTCCGGCGCGGTTAAAACACTGGTCGCGGCCTCATAAATCTTTAAGAAATGCCCAAAATCGGTGAATTTATAATCCCCGTTTTCGGCAAAAATTCCGCCAATATCTTTGTGCTTTTCGGCTGCAAGATAGCGGATAAAATGCGGTGGCGCGGCGCCTTCAAGGTGCAGATGCAACTCAATTTTTGGGCAGGCATCAATATCCATTGGCGGATGGCTCCTGCGGCGGCACAGGCACATCAAGATGGTTGGCGATTAGCCGGGCCACATCGGCAAAGCCGATATGGCCAATATGCCCCATCGGTTTGCCCGCGCACAGCACCGGCACCCGCTCGCAGGTATGATCTGTGCCGTGCCAGCTGGGATCATTGCCGTGATCTGCGGTGAAAATCATCATGTCATCGGGCCGCAGAGCGGCAAGCACCGGCGACAGCGCAGCATCAAACCATTCAAGCGCGCGGGCATATCCAGCAATATCACGGCGGTGACCATAGTGGCTGTCAAATTCGACAAAATTGGCAAACACAAAGGCCCCATCAGGTGCATTTTGGGTCTGGCTTAATAAATCGCCCATTAGTTTTTGATCATTGCCCTTGTGTATCTCATCAATGCCGCGCATTGAAAAAATATCGCCGATCTTGCCCAACGCAATCACCGGATGACCCGCCGATTGAATCCATTCGCTCAGCACCGGCTTTGGCGGCGGCATGGCAAAATCGCGGCGATGTTCTGTACGGCTAAACCCGCTTTGCGGCGTTCCAATAAAGGGCCGCGCGATCACCCGGCCAACCCGCATCTCATGCAGTTTCGGGGCGATATCACCGCAGAGCTTGATCAAACGCTCAAGCCCAAAGTGGGTTTCATGGGCTGCAATTTGAAACACGCTATCGGCAGAGGTATAGCAAATCGGGGCCCCGCTTTGGCAATGCTCTGCGCCTAAACGGTCGATAATTTCGGTGCCTGAG
>CABZJG010000078.1 GCA_902525995.1 Paracoccaceae bacterium
TAGGTCATCGGCTCGAACTGCGCGTTGAGAAATTGCTTGAGTTGATTGAAGATCCAACACCACGATATCTGCAAACTTACCCGGATCAAGTGTGCCGATTTGCGGATCAAGGTGCAGGGCTTTGGCCGATCCTGCTGTGGCCAGCCACATCAGTTCGGCGGGGTGCAGAACGGTGCCGTTTAACTGGCCGATCTCATAGGCGCTGGCCATGGTGCGCAGCATCGAAAAACTGGACCCTCCGCCGGTGTCAGTGGCCAATCCAATGCGCTGGCCTGCTGCCATAAGCCCGCCCATATCAAACAGGCCAGAGCCAATAAATGCGTTTGAAGTTGGGCAATGTACCAGCGCTGCGCCAACTTCTTTAAGGCGGTCTTTTTCGCGTGGCTCAAGATGGATCGCATGGCCATAAACACCCCGCGCGCCCAGCAGGCCGTAACGTTCATAAGTGTCCAGATAATCGCGGGCTTCCGGAAACAAGGCGCGCACCCACTCAATCTCATCAACTTGTTCGCTCAGATGGGTTTGCATCAAGCATTCGGGGTGCTCTGCCCAAAGCTGACCCAATGCGTCAAGCTGTTCGGGCGATGAAGTGGGGGAAAACCGTGGGGTAATCGCGTAGTTTAGCCTATCCCTGCCATGGTATTTTTGCAGCAACGCTTTGCTGTCTTCATAAGCTGATTGCGGCGTGTCACACAGGCCTTCGGGGGCATTTCGGTCCATGCAGGTTTTGCCCGCAACCACACACAGGCCGCGTTTTGCAGCAGCCTCGAAAAGCGCGCTGACACTGACCGGGTGGATGGTGGAGTAGCTGGAGAAGGCCGTAGTGCCATGCGACAGCGCTAAATCCAGATAACGTTCGGCAATCATTGCGGCATAGTGCGGATCATCAAAGCGCATTTCTTCTGGAAATGTATAGCTGTTCAGCCAGTCAATCAGCCGCTTGCCCCAGCTGGCGATGATGGCCGTTTGCGGATAATGCACATGGGCATCGACAAATCCCGCCACCAGCAGTTTGTTGCCATAGTCGACAACTTCGGCCTGAGGGTGGGCTGCGCGCAACGCATCGCCCGCACCGATGGCTTTAATTTTTCCCGCACGGATTAAAATACCGCCCTTGCTGTCGGTTTGCGTGGCAGCCTCTACGCCTTGTTCAAAAGGGTTGTCCTCGAAGCGCAGGATTTGCCCGAGCAAAAGTTTGTCGCAGGTGCTTGTAGCCATGGTTTAATTGCGCTTTCTTGTGAATATTAGCGAATTTACCATAAAGATCATCTCAGGTCCCGTAAACTAGGGGATTATCATTGTTTTTTTGTAATTGTTGTTAGTATCAAGGTCGCAACGTACGAAAGGTCCTACTATGCAAAACCAAGACGGCGTAACGGCGCCAGATCATGATGCAAATGTGGCTGCCTATGTACTGGACCGCCGTGCTGTTTCAGCCATCCTTGATGCGGTGGAAGTGCAGGACCGAGAGCAACTGATCACATTGATTGAACCGTTGCACGCCGCCGATGTGGCCGATCTTTTAGAGCAAATCACCGCCTATGACCGACGCCGGCTTATTGCGCTTTATGACCGTGAATTTGACGGTGATATTCTGGCTGAGCTTGACGAAGGGCTGCGCGAAGAGGTCGTCACGCTTCTATCGCCCGAGGTGCTAGCAGGTGCGGTGCGAGAGCTGGAAAGCGATGAGGTTGTTGATCTTTTAGAAGATCTGGAAACACCCCAGCAAGAGGCAGTCCTTGAGGCTTTGGGTGACAGTGACCGGGTCGCTGTCGAGCAATCCCTGACCTATCCGGAATTTTCCGCTGGCCGTTTGATGCAGCGCGAAGTGGTATTCGCGCCTGAGCATTGGACCGTTGGCGAAGCCATTGACCACCTTCGAAACACAGAGGAACTGCCCGAGCAGTTCTATCATGTGATCCTTGTCGATCCCAAAATACATCCGATCGGGAACGTTACACTTGGCCGGTTGATGTCGTCGCAGCGCGATATGCCTCTGATGTCCATCAAGGAAGAAACCTTTCGCACCATACCGGCTGCCCAAGACGAAGAAGATGTGGCCTATGCTTTCAACCAGTACCACCTGATTTCAGCGCCCGTGATCAATGCCGACGGTCGGCTCATCGGTGTTATCACTATTGATGATGCAATGGCTGTGCTTGATGAAGAACACGAAGAGGATATTCTGCGGCTGGCCGGGGTTGGTGACAACCGGCTGAGCAACACGGTGCTGGAAACCACGCGTCAGCGCTTTCCCTGGCTTGCCGTCAATCTTTTCACAGCGGTTGTGGCGTCCATGGTCATCGCGCAATTTGAGGCGACCATTTCACAGTTGGTTGCGCTGGCAGTTTTGATGCCAATCATTGCTTCGATGGGCGGTAATGCTGGCACCCAAAGTCTGACCATTGCGGTGCGCGCCATTGCCACCAAAGACCTTACAGGGTCCAATTTTTTGCGAATTATTCGACGCGAAGTCTTGGTTGGGTTGATCAACGGGGCTGTGTTTGCAGTGGTGATGGGGGTCATCGGTGTGATCTGGTTTGGATCCTCGCAGCTGGGGTATGTGATCGCCTTGGCCATGGTGATCAATTTGCTCATTGCTGGGCTTGCGGGAACTGGAGTGCCGATATTGCTTGACAAAATCGGGATTGATCCGGCGCTCGCGTCAGGTGCATTTGTAACCACGGTCACAGATGTTGTTGGCTTTTTTGCCTTTCTCGGGCTGGCTGCGCTGGTGCTGTTTTGAGCCGGCTCGAAGAGTTAAAAGCGGCGGCACGCAAAGCAGCGTTCGCTCGCCGGAAATTGGCGCATGCAGCCGATAGCGGGACCGGCGCAGGGCTGCTTTCATCCGTGTTGGCGGGGTATCGCGGGGTGCCGCTGGCTGGCTATATGCCAATCCGAACCGAAATTGATCCACGACCGGCCATGGCAGAAGCCAGCGCTCATGGCAGGGTCGGAGTTCCCGTCATCCAAGCAGAAGGCGCGCCATTAAAATTTTCCCCCTGGGAACCAGACTGTGAGATGAAAGAGGGCCCTTTTGGCGCAAAAGTTCCTGCAGTGGATGCGTTTTTTGAACCCCAAGTTGTGATTGTTCCACTGGTCGCTTTTGATCTTCGCGGTGGCCGGCTTGGTTATGGCGGCGGCTTTTATGACCGGACGCTTGAACTTTTGCGCAATCAGCGTGCAACATTGGCGATCGGATTTGCCTATGCAGATCAGGTCGCCGAGGCCTTGCCGCTTGAGCCCACGGATCAACCTTTGGATATGATCGTGACTGAAATTGAAATTATAGATATGGCAGGAGCAAAATTATGAGTGCTGTGCATGACTATAGTGCCACCATCACCTGGACTGGAAACCGAGGCAAAGGAACATCGGGATATCGGGCTTATGACCGCACTTGGGATTTGGCCAGCCCAGGCAAGCCTGTTGTGAAGTGCTCAAACGACCCTTTGTTGGGCGGGGACCCGACCTTTATAATCCCGAGGATATGCTGATCTCGGCTCTCAGTGCATGCCATATGCTATGGTATCTGCATTTGGCCTCAGATGCGGGTATTATTGTTGAGCGCTATAGCGATACACCGCTGGCTCAAGGCGAGACACTCAAAAATGGCGCAAGTCGGTTTATTTCTGCAACCCTCAAGCCAGAAATCACTTTGCGTGCCGGCGCAGATGTGAAGCTCGCGGATGGGCTGCACCATGAGGTGCATCAGTTTTGCTTTATTGCGCGATCGGTTAACTTTCCAATCAAGTATGCAGCGAAATATTCAATAACTTAACATCAGTTTTACTTGCGTTTTGCGGCGTTGAGCCCTAGGGCTGAAAGTTATGAAACTATTATTTTTGGGCGATGTTATGGGCCGCGCGGGCCGTGCGGCGGTGAGTGAGCATCTTGGCCGTCTGCGCGCCGAGCTGAGGCTCGATATTGTCATTATGAACGGTGAAAACGCAACCAGCGGATCGGGCCTCAGCCCAGATCATGCCAAAGGGCTTTTGCAAGCGGGCGCTGATTGTATCACCCTTGGTGATCATGCCTTTGATCAAAAGGATATGCTGAGCTTTATTGAGCAAGAGCCACGGATTATACGGCCTCTCAATTTTGCCAAATCAGCGCCGGGGCGGGGTGTCTACATCGCCTCAGATGCCCGCGGGCGGCGGGTTTTGGTTACGCAAGTCTTGGGGCAGGTGTTTATGAAACGCCCATTTGACGACCCCTTTAGTGCGCTGGATGAGGTTTTGCGCCTCCATCCGCTTGGGGGGCAAATTCATGCCAGCGTGGTTGATATCCACTGCGAGGCAACTTCGGAAAAGATGGCTATAGGACATTTTTGTGATGGCCGCGCCAGCGTTGTTGTCGGCACCCACACCCATGTGCCAACGGCGGATGTGATGATTTTGCCCGCAGGCAGTGCCTATCAAAGTGATGCCGGTATGTGCGGCGACTATAACAGTGTGATCGGCATGGATAAGGCCGAACCCCTGCGGCGGTTTATCACCGGCATGTCGAAGACGCGGTTTACACCGGCGGTGGGGGATGCATCGCTGTGCGGGCTTTATGTGGAAACAGATGATGCCTCGGGTCTTGCCAAAATGGCCAAGGCGATCCGGGTTGGTGGTCGGTTGGCCCCAAGCGCCCCGTGACCTTTTCCCGCATCTGGCCATTTTTAGTATTGCTGGCGATGGGCGCTGGTTGGGGCATGACCATTCCGCTGTCAAAGATTACCGTTTCGGGCGGGTATCAACATTTTGGTCTGATTTTTTGGCAATTGGTGATCTGTTCAGTGAGTTTGGGGATTGTGCTGGCAGCACGTAGCAGATGGCCAAAACTGACCCCAGCAACCTTTAGGCTTTTTTGCTCATTGCCTTGATTGGAACGATTTTGCCAAATTCTGCATCCTACAAAGCGGCATTTCATTTGCCAGGTGGAGTGTTGAGCATTCTAATTACAACCGTGCCAATGTTTGCTTTCCCGATCGCTTTGCTCATGGGCAATGAACAATTTCAAATGCGCCGCGCTATTGGCTTAATGCTTGGCCTTGCTGGCGTGTTGATCCTGATTGGACCTGAGGCGAGCTTGCCCGAAGCCGCCAGCATTGGGTTTGTTTTCCTAGGGCTGGTTGCACCGTTATTTTATGGGGTTGAGGGAAACTATGTCGCCAAATTTGGCACTCAAGGTCTTGATCCTGTGGAAACTCTTTTCGGGGCCTGCACGTTAGGGACAATAATCGTCCTGCCCGCCGCATTGATGAGCGATCAATGGATAGACCCCAGACTGCCTTGGGCCGCTCCGGATTATGCCCTTGTTGTCTCTTCCATGCTGCATGTGGCCGTTTATACAAGCTATGTTTGGCTGGTGGGCCGCGTCGGATCGGTGTTTGCGTCTCAGGTGAGCTATGCGGTGACACTGTTCGCAGTGTTTTGGTCGATCACTCTTTTGGGCGAGCGGCCAAGCATTTGGTTCTGGGGCGCTCTTTTAATCATGCTATTGGGAATGTTTTTGGTTGCGCCACGGCGGCAAAATGCGACAATAGATTGATGAGGGCTGCGACGTGCAAGAAACCGTAAATCTTTTCCCAGCGTTGACTGCGTTGGCTGTTGTCGCGGTGATGTTTGTTCTGTTTTTCCGCGAAACATATCCAACCGAAGTGGTGGCAATCGCCGGCGTATCCGTATTGCTGATCAGCGGCGTGTTGCCATATGATCGCGCACTCACAGTACTGTCAAACCCGGCGCCATGGACAATCGCGGCAATGTTTGTCGTGATGGGGGCTTTGGTGCGTACCGGTGCGCTGGATGCGCTTACCACGCTGGCCGAAGCTCAGGCCAAGCACCACCCCCGACGGGCCATAGGATTAATGATAGGATTTGTCGCCTTGGCCTCGGCTGTGGTGTCAAATACGCCCGTGGTTGTTGTGATGATCCCTGTGTTTGTTCAGCTGGCCCGCAGCTTGGATATTTCAGCCAGTAAACTGCTTATTCCTTTGTCTTATGCGGCCATTCTTGGCGGCACTCTGACATTGATAGGCACCTCAACCAATCTTTTGGTGGACGGGGTGGCCCGGGCCGAGGGGCTGGCGGGGTTTACAATATTCGAGGTGACCCCATTGGGGGTGATCTTGGTAATTTGGGGAATGATTTATTTGCGTTTCATCGCGCCTTTGTTGCTTCCTCATCGGGACAGCATGGCAAATTTGCTATCCGATAAAACAAAAATGAAGTTTTTCACCGAGGTGGTGATCCCACCTGACTCAACCTTGATAGACCGTGATGTGATCGGGGTGGAGCTGTTCAAACGGGATGGCGTGCGGTTGGTTGATGTCATAAGAGGGGATGCTTCGTTACGCCGAAATTTGCAAGAGGTGAGCCTTAAGGTGGGTGATCGGGTTGTGCTGCGCACCCAGATTGCGGAATTGCTTAGTCTTCAACGCGATAAAAATCTCAAACGTGTTGATCAGGTTTCGGCGGTCGAAACCACGACAGTTGAGGCCCTGATCACGCCAGAATGCAAAATGGTTGGACGGTCGCTTGGGCAACTGCGGCTGAGGCGTCGCTTTGGGGTCTATCCGCTTGCGGTGCACCGGCGCGCTCAAAATATTGGCAAGCAGCTTGATGATTTGGTGGTGCAGGTTGGCGATACTTTATTGCTGGAAGGAGGCAGTGAAGATATTCAAAGACTTGCTCAAGAGATGGAGCTTGTAGATCTATCTCGGCCTGCTGCGCGGGCCTATCGGCGTGGTCACGCGCCGGTTGCAGTTGGGGCTCTTTTGGGTGTTGTTGGACTGGCAGCACTGGGAGTGGCGCCAATATTCTTGCTAACTGTTTTGGCCGTGGCGGCAGTATTGCTTTTGCGTGCAATTGATGCAGATGAGGCTTTCTCATTTGTCGATGGCCGATTACTTACGCTGATTTTTGCGATGTTGGCAGTGGGCGCAGCCTTGCAGGCCTCTGGCGCGGTTGAATTGATCGTCAATATGCTCGTGCCATTAATGTCACAAATGCCCCCAATTTTGATGATCTGGATGTTGTATTTAATCACCTCGGTGCTAACCGAATTGGTTTCAAATAATGCAGTGGCAGTGGTTATCACTCCAATAGCGATTGCGCTGGCGCAGGCCTTGGGAGTAGATCCTCGGCCGTTGGTCGTGGCTGTTATGGTTGCGGCATCGGCATCATTTGCAACCCCAATTGGATATCAGACCAATATGATGGTCTACGGTCCAGGGGGGTATAGGTTCACTGACTTTATGCGCGTTGGTATTCCCTTAAACCTAAGCATCGGCTTGATTTCTTCAGTGATGATCCCGTTGATCTGGCCGCTCTGAGGGCGGGGCCGGGTGGATAGCGACTTGCCCCCGGGCGGTTGCCTGTTTTATAGAGATCGCAAACCAAGGATCAAGTGGAGGACACCATGGCCGGTCATTCAAAATGGGCAAATATCCAGCACCGAAAAGGCCGTCAGGATGCGGCGCGTTCTAAACTGTTTTCAAAGCTGTCAAAAGAAATCACCGTGGCCGCGAAAATGGGAGATCCCGATCCGGAAAAAAATCCCCGTCTGAGATTGGCTGTGAAAGAAGCCAAGTCAAATTCGGTCCCCAAGGACGTCATCGAACGGGCCATTAAAAAGTCCACAGCTGGGGATGGCGATGATTATGAAGAAATCCGGTATGAAGGCTATGGCCCAAATGGGGTCGCTGTGATTGTCGAGGCAATGACCGATAATCGAAACCGCACCGCCTCAAATGTCCGGTCTACGTTTTCCAAAAACGGCGGTAATCTGGGCGAGACCGGATCAGTTGGTTTTATGTTCGAGCGCAAAGGTGAGGTCAGTTACAGCGTTGATGCCGGGGACGGCGATACCGTGATGATGGCCGCGATCGAAGCTGGCGCGGAAGATGTAGAAAGCTCTGAAGATGGCCATATCATCTGGTGCCTTGATACCGATCTCAATGATGTCTCAAACGCGCTTGAAGCTGAGTTGGGCGAGAGCCAGTCAACCAAGCTGATCTGGAAGCCGACCACCACCACCGAACTAGATCTTGAGGGTATGCAAAAGCTCATGAAGCTTCTTGATGCTTTGGAAGATGATGATGAAGTCCAACGAGTCACCGCTAATTTCGAAGCCAGCGATGAGGTCATGGAGCAGCTTTAGGCGGCCCGAATATGCGC
>CABZJG010000079.1 GCA_902525995.1 Paracoccaceae bacterium
GAGATAAATCCGACTATTAAAATCTGTTTGGCTGACCCTTTTTTAAACTCTAACCCTCAAAAATTTTATCTGCAATATAATGCCTCAAGTAATTTCACTAAGGCTATGATTAGTGTTGGTTTATTCCCACTTTTAGATAAAGGCGGGGAAGTTACGAAAGCCATTGGGGTGGTCGAACCAAAATGTACTTAATTCAAAAAAAGAGTATAAAAGAGATTAAGGCGTGCACTCCAAAAAAAGCATGTGGCTTCCCACAGGCTAAAACGACAGCGGAAAGCCAGATAATCTTATTTGCAATGTCTTTCTGCCTGGGCGTTTTTAAACGGACACTGCTGCCTGTTTTTTCTGTGTTTCCCGATGCATCACTAATTCCTCAGCCACCCAAAATGCCAGCTCCAGCGATTGGCTCGCATTCAAACGCGGATCACAAGCCGTGTGATAACGGTCAGAGAGATCCTCGTCGGTAACTTCCCTTACACCGCCCGTGCATTCGGTCACATCCTGCCCCGTCATTTCGAAATGCACACCACCTGGAATGGTGCCTTCGGCATTATGAATAGCAAAAAATTCGCGAACTTCTCTAAGAACACTTTCGAACGGCCTGGTTTTGTACCCGGTAGATGATTTTATCGTATTTCCGTGCATGGCATCGCAGGTCCACAACACATTTGCGCCTTCTTCCTTAACAGCATTAATCAGACGTGGCAGATGGTCACCGACTGAACCTGCCCCGAAACGAGCAATTAATGTTAAGCGCCCGGCTTCGTTTTCCGGGTTTAACTTTTCCATCAAAACCTTCAAATCTTCAACCGAAGTGCTTGGTCCACACTTTAGGCCAATTGGATTTTGCACGCCTTTACAAAACTCGACATGGGCCCCGTCTGGCTGCCGGGTACGATCCCCTATCCAGATTAAATGACCCGAGCCCGCAAGCCATTTTCCAGAGGTTGAATCTAAACGAGTAAGCGCTTCTTCATATTCCAAAAGCAAAGCTTCGTGGCTTATGAAAAAATCAACAGTTCGTAATTCTTGCGCCGAATCGGATCCAATCCCCGCAGCACTCATAAAGTCCAATGCATCGTTAATGCGCTGAGCCATTTGCCGATACTGAGCCGCTTTTTCACTTTCAGTAAAGCCTAATGTCCAACTGTGAACTTGATGCATATCGGCATAGCCGCCAGTTGAAAACGCGCGCAGCAAGTTTAAAGTGGCTGCTGATTGCGTATATGCTTGCAGCATCTTTTGAGGATCTGGAACACGGGCTTCAGGCGTAAATTCCAACTCATTGATGATATCGCCGCGATAGCTCGGAAGCTCTACGCCATTTTGTACCTCTGTCGGTGCCGAGCGAGGTTTGGCAAACTGCCCAGCCATCCGACCCAGTTTTATAACGGGTACTTTTGCGCCAAAGGTAAGCACCATTGCCATTTGCAAAAGAACCTTAAACGTGTCACGAATTCCGTCGGCAGTGAATTGCTCAAAGCTTTCCGCACAATCTCCCCCTTGAAGCAGGAAAGCCTCACCTCGAGATGCTGCAGCCAACTTGGCCTTTAAATTGCGCGCCTCGCCGGCAAAAACCAGCGGAGGGTACTTTGACAGCTTGCCTTCCACCTTAAGAAGTGCACCTTGATCGATATAATCGGGCATCTGTACCCGAGGCTTTTGCCGCCAATCGGTTTTTTGCCACTCAGACATGTTATTCTCCAAGAAAACTGTTCACTGTTGCTACAGTCTATACGGAAAAGAATTTGAAAGAGCCATATATGTTTTTAAGCTCTCTTGACGGATCGAAATAGTTTTGAACAACTGTATTGATAAAGTCATGATTTTGAATGTAATGCGCCAATTAGTTTAAATGGAATGCGGCCTGATGAGCAGTCAAACACAAATAACGTCCTCGCTTTTGACACCGACCAAAACACGGCGGTTTGCATTTGTTTTGATCGAGAGTTTTTCGCTCTTGTCCTTCGCCTCGGCGGTTGATGCCTTAAGAATTGCCAATCGCATGGCAGAAACCACCCTATATTCATGGATATTTATTGGACAAGGCGGAGATACGATATCCTGTTCTGCGGGCACGTCTTTTAAGCTTGATGAAGATCTGATCGAGCTAAAAAGAGATGACACCATCATGTTATGCGGTGGGATGAACATTCAAACCCATAGCTCGAAAAAGATTCTCAATTGGATTCGTCGCGAAGCACGTCGGGGATTAGCAATCGCGGGGCTGTGCACGGGCGCATATCCTATGGCAAAGGCAGGAATATTAGACGGTAAGCGCGCCACAATACACTGGGAGAACCAAGATAGCTTTTCCGAGGAGTTCGCCGAAGTTGACCTAACAAAATCTGTGTTCATCACTGATGGTGGACGCATGACAACCGCGGGTGGGACATCCTCAATTGATTTAATGCTTAAAATTATTGCCGATGATCATGGTGAAGATTTGGCAAATGCTGTTGCAGATCAAATGATCTATAGCTCTATTAGAACAGATCAGGATACCCAGAGGCTCTCGGTGCCTACGCGAATTGGTGTTCGCCATCCCAAATTAAGCACTGTGATTCAAATGATGGAAACAAACATAGAAGAACCGATCAGCCCGGCACTTTTGGCAAAAGACGTAGGAATGTCCACCCGGCAACTTGAACGGTTGTTTCGGCGATACCTTAATCGTAGCCCCAAGCGGTATTATATGGAACTGCGACTACAAAAAGCCCGCAATCTTTTAATGCAAACTAATATGAGTGTTATTAATGTTGCATTAGCTTGCGGTTTTGCTTCGCCGTCACATTTCTCAAAATGTTATCGGGCGCATTATGATACCACGCCCTACCGTGAGCGTGGCAGCCACTCGGTCCGAATATGAAATGACCCTGGCTCAGCCTTAAAAAGGTCATTTTCCCGCTTAATCGGCATCTTCAGGAAAATGTTCCTACTGCTTTCAAAAGTTTAGTGCTTTTCTTTTTCCAAACAGCAGCGTATTTTAAACTCTGAACACTATGTTCAAAAACGGGAGATCAATCATGAAAAAGTTTTTGGCGGCAACTGCCGCAACAGCATTAATGGCTGGAACTGCATTTGCAGACGGTCATTCTAGCGAAATCAAAATCGGTGTAATTCTAGGCTTTACAGGTCCAATTGAATCGCTGACCCCCGCAATGGCAGACGGCGCTGAATTGGCTATGAAAGAAGTCACCGACAGCGGTAAACTCTTGGGTGGCACCGCAGTAACACCAGTTCGGGCTGACAGCACATGTATCGATGCCGCCGCCGCCACTGCAGCTGCAGAGCGTTTGATCACCAGTGATGGTGTCAAAGGTATCATGGGCGCTGACTGCTCAGGTGTGACCGGCGCGATTTTGGCAAATGTCGCCCTTGCAAACGGCATGGTGATGATTTCGCCATCAGCTACATCACCAGGCCTATCTACGGCCGAAGACAATGGTCTCTTTTTCCGGACCGCTCCGTCTGACGCCCGTCAGGGTGTTGTTATGACAGAAGTTCTTATGGAAGAAGGTATTAACGAAGTTGCCGTGACTTACACCAACAATGACTATGGTAAAGGTCTTGCAGATAGTTTCCAGGCCGCTTTTGAATCTGCAGGTGGAACTGTAACAATCAACGCAGCGCATGAAGATGGCAAAGCAGACTACTCTGCTGAAGTTGGCGCACTAGCAGCTGCTGGAGGCGATCGTTTGGTTGTGGCTGGTTATGTCGACCAAGGCGGTAGCGGCATCGTACGGGCTGCATTGGACAGTGGTGCATTCGATACATTCCATTTTCCTGATGGTATGATTGGAGCCAAGCTTGAAGAAAACTTTGGCGATGAAATCGACGGGTCTACAGGCCAGCATCCTGGTACAGATAGCGCAGGCGCTGCCAAATACACCGATATGGTCGGAGGTGCATTTGATGCAACATCACCATTCTCGCCAGAAAGCTATGACGCTGCAGCTTTGATTATGCTTGCTATGCAAGCCGCTGGTTCTTCTGAGCCAGGCGATTATAAGGCTACAGTGATGGATGTGGCAAACGCACCGGGTGAGCAAATCTTTCCAGGTGAGTTGGCAAAAGCCCTAGATATCTTGGCGGGCGGTGGCGACATCGACTATGTTGGCGCAACAGCTGTTGAATTGATTGGGCCGGGCGAATCTGCTGGTAACTACCGTCAAATCGTTGTTGAAGGCGGTAAAATCACAACTTCTAAGTATCGCTAAAACAAGCAGAAACCAAATTACAGCCCGAGTTCGCTCGGGCTATTTTCGTATAAAAATGCCGGCATAGGCCATAAGCGCCTTAGTAAAGCTTAAAGGAGAGAAGCTTGATCAAGGTTGAGAATCTTCACAAACATTTTGGTGGCTTTCGCGCGGTCGATGGGGCCAGTTTAGAGATTTCTCCGGGTTCAATAACAGGATTAATCGGACCAAACGGAGCAGGAAAGACAACGCTTTTTAATGTGATTGCAGGCGTACTGGGACCCACTTCTGGGCAGGTTACTATGGACGGCGAAGATATCACCGGGCTACCGCCGCATAGCCTGTTTGAAAAGGGTTTGCTTAGAACTTTTCAAATTGCCCATGAGTTTCATTCAATGACCTGTAAAGAAAACTTAATGATGGTTCCTTCAGGCCAGTCTGGTGAAGCCCTTTGGAACACATGGTTTGGACGAAAGCGGATCGCAAATGAAGAGCGCGCTCTTGCAGCAAAAGCAGATGAAGTTCTTGAATTTTTGACCATTGATCACCTTAAAGATCACCGGGCTGGTCAGGTTTCCGGAGGCCAAAAGAAGCTCCTAGAGTTGGGAAGAACAATGATGGTAGATGCCAACAAGATTGTTTTCCTTGACGAAGTGGGGGCTGGCGTCAACCGAACGCTTCTCAATACCATAGCTGATGCAATTCAACGTTTAAATGAAGAACGTGGTTATACCTTTGTTGTGATCGAACATGACATGGATTTCATCGGACGTCTGTGTGATCCGGTTATTTGTATGGCTGAAGGAAAAGTCCTTGCACAGGGAACCTTGGACGAAATCAAGGCGAATGAACAAGTCATCGAAGCCTATCTAGGCACTGGCTTGAAAAATAAATCCGGCACATAGTTGCCTCATTTTTCTTAAGCAGGAAAATCGCTGCGCAAGAGGACGAATAATGAACAACAACCGAAAATGTGACAATTATGAGTGATCCATTTTTAATCGGCGAGACGATGACAGGAGGGTATGGAAATGGCCCCGACATCCTGCACGCCTGTACCATAGCGGTAGAGCTCGGAGAAATTGCCGTGATCGTTGGCCCAAACGGCGCGGGAAAATCAACTGCCATGAAAGCCATTTTTGGAATGCTTGCCCTAAGACAAGGCTCGGTGCAGCTTGATGGCGAGGACATTAGCCAGCTAAATCCCCAAGATCGTGTGGTCAAAGGAATGGGTTTTGTTCCGCAAAACAGCAACATATTCTCATCTATGACCGTGGAAGAGAACTTGGAGATGGGGGCATTTATACGCACAGATGACTTTTCTGGTACTCTTGATCAAGTGTATGATCTATTTCCAATACTTCGAGAAAAACGGCACCAAGTTGCAGGCGAATTATCCGGGGGGCAGCGCCAACAGGTAGCCGTAGGCCGCGCCTTGATGACTCAACCAAAAGTCTTGATGCTAGATGAGCCAACCGCGGGTGTGAGCCCCATTGTCATGGACGAGTTGTTTGATCGTATTATCGAAGTTGCCCGCACTGGGATCCCGATTTTAATGGTTGAGCAAAATGCGCGGCAGGCTCTGGAAATAGCTGATAAAGGCTATGTAATGGTGCAGGGCCGCAATGCTTATACAGATACAGGAAAAAACCTTTTGGCTGATCCTGATGTCCGCAAAAGCTTTTTAGGAGGATAAGAGTATGGACTTCTTAAACGCTTTTATAGTTCTTGCAAATTTCGTTTTGGTGCCTGCAATTGCCTATGGCAGTCAGTTGGCCTTGGGCGCGTTGGGCGTGACAATGATTTACGGAATTTTACGCTTTTCCAATTTTGCCCATGGGGATACCATGGCCTTTGGAGCCATGGTGACCATTTTGGTCACCTGGTGGATGCAATCGGTTGGAGTATCGTTTGGTCCTTTGCCAACCGCGCTCTTGGCTTTACCATTTGGGCTGTTGGGCTGCGCAGCACTCGTTCTTTTTACTGACAGGGTTGTTTATCGGTTTTACCGCGCTCAAAAAGCAAAACCGGTTATTTTGGTCATTGTTTCGATGGGTGTCATGTTCATTATGAACGGTCTGGTACGCTTTATCATTGGGCCGAATGATCAGCGTTTTGCCGACGGTGAGCGGTTCATAATTTCCGTAAGAGAGTTTAAACAACTCACTGGATTGCGTGAGGGATTAGCGATTAAAACCACCCAAGGTATTACCGTGGTTACTGCCGTTATTGTTGTCCTTTTACTGTTTTGGTTTCTCAATAAAACACGGACAGGAAAGTCTATGCGCGCTTATTCTGACAATGAAGATTTGGCGCTTTTGTCCGGGATCGACCCAGAGCGAGTGGTGATGGTAACATGGCTTATTGTTGCAGCCTTGGCCACGATTGCGGGGGTTCTGTATGGCCTTGATAAAACGTTTAAACCGTTCACCTATTTTCAGCTTTTGCTGCCAATATTTGCCTCGGCGATTGTTGGAGGCTTAGGCAATCCACTGGGCGCCATTGCGGGGGGCTTTGTGATTGCCTTTTCTGAAGTCACGATAACCTATGCATGGAAGAAAGTTCTCAAATATGCACTTCCCGAAAATCTAGAACCAAGCAGCTTGGTGCAACTTTTAAGTACGGATTACAAATTTGCCGTGAGCTTTGTGATTTTGGTGATCGTTTTACTGTTTCGACCGACGGGACTTTTCAAAGGGAAGGCGTTCTAATGCAGCACATGAAAAACATAACGCTTTTCGCTATAGTTGCGGGTTTAATTCTAATCACAGGGTTCATTAACAGCTGGAATACGGCTCTACTTATTTTGAACATGGGGTTAATTAGCGCCATTATGGCTTTAGGCGTTAATCTCCAATGGGGATTTGCAGGCCTCTTTAATGTCGGAATTATGGGCTTTGTTGCGCTTGGCGGTCTCGCGGCGGTTCTTATCTCGATGGCACCAGTTGAAGAAGCCTGGTCAGCCGGCGGGACACGGGTGGTTTTGGGACTTGTTCTAGGTGCTATAACGGTCGGTCTCGCGGCCTTCCTCTTTAATTCTATGCCAAAGGGACGCGCTCGGACTGTCGGCGTGTTCATCACTCTTATCGGTGGTTTCTTTTTGTATAGGGCTGTCTTTGATGGCGGTGTCGAAGCCGTAGAATCTGTAAACCCTGCGGCAACAGGTTACCTTGGAGGACTTGGCCTGCCAGTATTATTGGCTTGGCCTGCCGGCGGCATATTGGCGGCTGCAGCAGCTTGGGTAATCGGTAAAACAGCTTTGGGGCTTCGCTCAGATTATCTTGCTATTGCTACTTTGGGGATCGCTGAGATTGTTATTGCTGTGATAAAAAACGAAGATTGGCTTGCGCGTGGGGTTAAAAATGTCATTGGTTTGCCGCGGCCTGTTCCTTATGAAATTGATCTTCAGAATAGTGCTGGTTTCGTCGAGCAGGCACAATCTCTTGGCATTGATCCAGTCACTGGCTCTACGCTTTTTGTAAAGCTCAATTATTCTCTTCTTTTTGCTGTGGTGCTGATCATTCTTCTATGGATGGCACAAAGAGCTTTAAACAGCCCCTGGGGCCGTATGATGAGAGCTATAAGAGACAACGAAGTTGCCGCTGAAGCAATGGGCAAAGATGTTACCCGGCGCCATTTACAGATTTTTGTATTAGGATCTGCAATTTGCGGAATTGCCGGCGCCATGATGACAACGCTGGACGGTCAGTTGACCCCAGGCACTTATCAACCCCTCAGATATACATTTCTGATTTGGGTCATGGTGATTGTGGGTGGCTCTGGAAATAATTTTGGCGCTGTTCTTGGTGGCTTTCTGATCTGGTTTCTGTGGGTTCAAGTAGAGCCTATTGGATATTTTCTGATGAGTTTGATCACAATGGGTATGGCCGAGGATAATGCATTGCGACTGCATCTAATAGACAGTGTGGCTCATATGCGGCTTCTAACAATGGGTTTGATTT
>CABZJG010000080.1 GCA_902525995.1 Paracoccaceae bacterium
TACTGGAAAAGAGGAATTCATAAACGTGACTTAGGATTTTTATTTACCCTTGGCGAGCAAAATCAACCTGATGCATCGTAATAAATTTTCAACACCAGATGATGCAGGACAGGCGCTCTATAATCGATGGTTTACAAAAAGCTCTGCGGATCAATATCCACCGCAAGCCTTAAATCTCCTTTCGGCGCAAAGGCTTGTAGCCACTGGCGAATGGCGGCCTGAACCGGCGCTGTCTTATCGCACTTAATCAAAAGCCGCACTCTGTGGCGGCCCCGAATGCGGGCAATGGGCGCCGAGGCGGGTCCGAAAACCTGTGCGCCGATAGCCAAAAGCGGGTGGGCATTTTGCGCCAGACGCGTGCCAAAATCAAAAGCCGCCTCGGGGTTAGAGGCGCTGATAACGATACCAACCATGCGACCAAAAGGAGGGGCAGCAGCCTCTTGGCGCGCCTGCGCCTCGGCATCCCAGAACTCTTCTTCATTGCCGGTCAGGATGCTTGTCATCACCGGATGCTCGGGTTGGTGGGTTTGCAGCAGTGCCACGCCCGGTTGGTCCGCCCGTCCGGCGCGGCCGGCCACCTGCCGCATCAGCTGAAACGTTCGCTCTGCCGCGCGCAAATCCGATCCATGCAGGCCCAGATCCGCATCAATCACGCCCACCAGCGTCAATTTTGGAAAATTATGACCTTTGGCCACCAGCTGGGTGCCAATGATAATATCTGCGGCACCCTCCGCTATTTCTTTGATCTGTTCTTTGAGCGCCCGCGCCGTGCCAAACATATCCGAAGAAAGAGTCACTATGCGGGCCTGTGGAAAAAGCTCTGCGGTTTCTTCGGCAAGCCGCTCTACCCCCGGACCAACGGCAGCCAGCTTGTCCTCTGCATGGCAGGACGGGCAGCTTGTGGGTTTGGCCTGACTGTCACCGCATTGGTGGCACACCAAACGATTTAAAAACCGATGTTCGACCATTCGCGCATCACAATGCGTGCATCCGATTTGCATTCCGCAGGCACGGCATAGTGTAATCGGGGCATAACCGCGACGATTGAGAAACAAAAGCACTTGCTCTGAGCGCTCCAGCCGCATCTGCACCTGCGCTGCCAAGGTGTCCGATATCCACCGGTTCGAAGGTAAATTTTCCGACCGCATGTCGATGGTTTCAATGGTTGGCAAAACAGAAGGTCCGAACCGGTCGGTTAGATCAATTCGGTGGTATTTTCCCGCCCCCGCATTGGTCCAGCTTTCCAAGCTTGGCGTGGCCGAGGCCAGCACCACTTTCGCACCTGCAATCGAAGCTCTTAAAACCGCCATGTCTCGGGCGTGATATCGCACCCCGTCTTGCTGTTTATATGAGCTGTCATGTTCTTCATCGACCACAATCAATCCAAGACTGCGAAACGGTAAAAACAGCGCCGAGCGGGCGCCGACCACCAGTTCAGCCTGTCCTTGGCCTACCATTTTCCAGATGCGGCGACGTTCGGTCATGGTCACGCCCGAATGCCATTCTGCCGGCCGCACGCCGAACCGGCTTTCAACGCGCTGCAAAAATTCACCTGTCAGAGCGATTTCAGGCAGCAAAACCAAAGCCTGCTGGCCTTGCCAGAGGGTTTGTGCAACGGCTTCTAGATAAACCTCGGTTTTGCCCGATCCCGTGACACCGCGAAGCAAAGCGGTGCTATAGGCATCTTGTGTGATCAGCGCGTTCAAGTGGTCCACTGCTGCTGATTGCGCCTTGGTGAGCGTTTTGCCGGTTTTATCGGGATTTAGACGTTCAAACGGGCGATCGCGCGGCGCGACCTTTTCAACAACGGCGCCTGATGGCAGCATCCCTTTGATCACCGAAGTGGACACCCCTGCAAGTCCGGCAAGCTCTTTGAGTGTAAAGCCCGCGCCCCCGTAAGTTTCAAAAATATCTAGAACACGTTCTCGGGCTTTGGTTATTTTAATCGCTGTCTTGTTTCCGGGATAATAGATTTTGCGCATTGAGGGCGGATCGCTCAACCCCGGTGCCCGGGTGGCCAAGCGCAACATCGCAGAAAAGGGCGTGACTGTGTAATCTGCGGCGCGCTGCAAAAATAACTTCATTTCTGGTGTCATCGGCGCAACGTCAAGCACCCGAAGCACGGGGCGAATTTTAGCTGCGTCATAACCGCCTTGCCCAGCCCCCCAAACGACCCCCAAAACTTTGCGCGGCCCAAGCGGCACCTCAACATATGCGCCGTCGAAACATCCACCTTCGGGCGCACGATAATCCAAGGCCCGCTCAATCGGCTGCGTGGTGATCACCGAAATAAGATCATCTTGCTTAAAAAAAGCTGCCTGTTGCACGCTTTGCTCCGCGTTGGGGGTTTTCCAAGGGCTTAACTTGCAGTAAAGCCACATAAAGCCTAGGCCAACCCATCAAAGGATCAAAGCCATGAAATTTTTTGTAGATTCCGCCGAAATTGACCAGATTGCCGAATTGAACGATCTCGGAATGGTTGATGGGGTCACCACCAACCCGTCATTAATCATGAAATCCAGCCGCGATATTATCGAAGTGACCAAGGAAATTTGTAGCATCGTGTCCGGCCCGGTCAGTGCAGAGGTAACCGCCACCGAAGCGGAAACGATGATTGCAGAAGGCCGTAAGCTGAGCAAAATTGCAGACAATATTGCGATTAAAGTGCCGCTAACCTGGGATGGGTTGAAAGCCTGTAAAGTGCTTTCAGGCGAAGGAAACATGGTCAATGTGACTTTGTGTTTTTCTGCCAATCAGGCGCTTTTGGCCGCCAAAGCCGGGGCTACATTTATTTCGCCCTTTATTGGCCGGCTGGATGATATCAACATTGATGGCATGGACCTGATCGAAGATATTCGGGTGATTTACGACAATTATGGCTTTGAAACGCAAATCCTTGCCGCTTCGATCCGGACGGTTAACCATGTGCTTGAAAGCGCGCGCATCGGGGCAGATGTGATGACCGCCCCGCCCGCCGTGATCAAAAGTCTGGCAAGTCACCCCCTCACAGATAAGGGTTTGGCTGCATTTTTGGCTGATATTGAAAAAACTGGGCAAAAAATCCTGTAAATCTGTATAAGGCCTCATATATTTTTCACAAAGGGGCAGCCAGATGACCACACCGCCCAAAATTGACAGCGCCTTGCGCGAGAAGATCATAGCGCAACCAGATGTTATTCTGGACGATCAGGATCTGATGCAGGCTTTGGTTGACGCCAACAGTCAATCGCTGGGGGGCAACATTGTCGATCTGAGAGGGATCGCAATGGACCGTTTGGAAACGCGGCTGGATCGGCTGGAAGAATTGCACCGCAGTGTGATTGCCGCCTCTTATGAAAGCCTCTCTGGCATCAATCAAGTCCAGAGGGCCATTTTGCGGATGATGGACGCGGTAGATTTCCAACAGTTTCTCAACGATCTGCAGGGCGATGTGGCGGATATATTGCGTGTGCAATCAATCAAGCTGGTGCTTGAAACGCGGCAGTCGGATACAAAATCAAACCATGCTTTTGCAAATATTAGCGACGCGATAACGGTTGTCGTTCCCGGGTTCATCGAAGCCTATCTGACCCAAGGAAAAAACACTTTAGCGCGGGATGTAACACTGCGAAAAATCCAGTATGGCGCGGAACAGGTTTATGGAGATGCGGCTGAATTCCTGCGCTCTGAAGCCGCCTTAAAATTGGATTTTGGACGCGGTAAGCTGCCCGGCCTGCTGCTTATGGGGTCTGATGACCCGCATCAATTCACGCCGCAGCATGGCACTGATCTGCTGGCGTTTTTTGGCGGCGTGTTCGAGCGGGTGATGCGGCGCTGGCTGGCATGATATCCATTGCGCCAGCCGCCCAGCAGGCCCTTAAAGAATGGCTGGCCGTCAAAATATCAATCGAAGCGAAATCAGAAAAAACTGCGCAAGCCTATGAGCGCGATGTGCTCGATTTTTTAGCCTTTCTTGGTCAGCATTATGGTGGTCAATCTGGGCTGAAGGCCTTGGCCAAAGTCTCTGTATCCGATATGCGCGCCTGGATGGCACAAATGCGGATTAGCAATGTTAGCCCCCGCAGTTTGGCGCGCAAATTATCAGCGGTGAAAAGTTTTTACCGCTGGCTTGCGCAGCGCGAGGGCTTTGATGCCACAGCGGTTCTATCCATGCGCGCGCCAAAATTTCAGGCCAAGCTGCCACGGCCACTGTCGCCGCAAGCAGCGCAGGATATGATCGACAGGGTCGAAGTTCAATCCCTGACCCCATGGGTGGCTGCCCGCGATGCGGCGGTAGTTACTTTGCTGTACGGGTGCGGTTTGCGCATTTCCGAAGCGCTGTCTTTGCTCGGCCGCGATGCGCCGCTGCCAGAGGTGCTGCGCATTTTGGGCAAAGGCGGAAAGGAAAGGATCGTCCCGGTGATTGGTACCGCACGCGATGCAGTGGACCATTACACGCAGCTTTGCCCTTTCGATCTTGTGCCGGATCACCCCTTGTTTCGCGGCGTCCGAGGCGGCGGATTGAACCCGCGACAAGTTCAAAAAGTAATGCAATCTGCACGTTTGCAACTTGGGCTTCCCGCCAGCGCCACACCTCATGCCCTTCGCCATAGTTTTGCCACGCATCTGCTGAACGCCGGAGGCGATTTACGTGCGATACAAGAACTTTTAGGACACGCAAGCCTGTCGACAACCGAAGCCTACACAGCTGTTGATAGTGCGCGGTTGATGCAGGTCTATGCGAAAACGCATCCCAAGGCAAAATAGCGATTTGCATTATGTGCAAATCTACGGCATGACAGGTTTATGACGATTAGGTTACAAGCACTTGGTGTGCATCTTTTCACAGCAACAGGCGCGGTTTTTGCGATGCTTGCGATGCTCGCGGCTTCTGAAGCCAAATGGAGCTTGATGTTTCTTTGGCTCATTGTTGCCTTTGGTGTGGACGGCATTGATGGCGCCTTGGCGCGCAAATATGACGTCAAGAAAAACGCCCCGCGCTTTGATGGCGTTTTGCTTGACCTGATCATTGACTACCTCACCTATGTATTCATTCCTGCCTTTGCGCTTTTCAAATCGGGCTTGCTGCCGGGATGGACCGGATGGTTTGCAATATTTATTATAACCTTTGCCTCAGCGATGTACTTTTGTGACAGCAATATGAAGACCAAGGACAACAGTTTTCATGGTTTTCCGGGCTGCTGGAACATGTTGGTGCTGGTGCTGTTTGCCCTATCGCCCAATTTCTGGATTATTTTAATCATCGTGGCCGCGCTTGCGGTGGCCATGTTTCTGCCCCTCAAGTTTATTCATCCGGTGCGAACAAAACGCTGGCGGTGGCTATCACTGCCGCTGTCACTGGGCTGGATCTTTTTTGCCGTCTGGGCCGCATGGGTGGATTTTCATCCCCAAAGCTGGGCGCATTGGGGATTGGTCATCACATCGGTCTATTTGGTCTGTGCAGGGATCGTGCAGCAAATTATACCGGCGTCTAAGACTTAAGCTGGTAGCCAACCCGAAACATCGCCCAAGCCAAAACGGAAAGCGCCATAGTGCTGAGGGTGCACACCGCCAGACCAACGGCTGGCGCGCTGTCCGAGACATCAATGACAGCAAAGCGAAAACCATCAATAAGATAAAAAATTGGGTTCCACAGCGTAAGCTGCCGGATTGGGTCGGGCAAAGCCTCGATGGAGTAAAAACTGCCCGATAAAAAGGCCAGTGGGGTGATGATAAAATTGGTGATTGCCGACATTTGATCGTATTTCTGTGCATGAATGGCCGCAATGATGCCAATCGCCCCCAGCATGGCCGAGCCTAAAAAGGCAAAGGCAAGCGCGTAAAAAGGATGCGCAAGCCCAATGCCTAAGATTAGAACCATTCCCAACCACAGCCCTATTGCCAAACACATACCGCGTGCCACCGCTCCGGCCAGATAACCGGCCACCAACTCGCTTGCTGACAGGGGCGGCATCAATGTGTCCACAATGTTGCCTTGCACCTTGGCCGTCATAATCGACGATGTGGTATTGGCAAAAGCATTCTGGATCACCGTCATCATCGTGATCCCCGGCGCCAAAAACACCACAAACGGGAGCCCCATGACATCGCCCCGCCTTGGACCTATGGCAATATTGAATATCATCAGGAACAAAGCAGCGGTCACCATCGGCGCCAGCAAAGTTTGGGTTCGAACCGACATAAACCGCTGAACTTCGCGTGAGGTCAAGGTCATCAACCCCAACCAATTGACGCGACCAAACCGCCGTATTCCGATGTTATGATCAAACTGCATAGCAGACCTCTGATTTCTTTGCTCTTGGTGTCTTGTAACTCTTTCTGTGATGTATAAAATAGGCCCCTGATTAAAATTTCTAAAAGCGGTCGATTTTGTCGGCCGCTTTCTAAAATGGGAATGACAGATGTCTTGGACAGATGAACGCGTCGAGCTTTTAAAGAAAATGTGGGGCGAAGGCCAATCCGCCAGTCAGATTGCCAAAGAACTTGGTGGGGTCACGCGCAATGCCGTGATCGGAAAAGTCCACCGGTTGGGTCTGTCAAACCGCGCGACGACCACCACAAAGTCTGATGCCAAGGCCAAGGCTGCCCCAAAGCAAGAGGCCAAAGCCGCGCCGAAAACCGCAGCGCCGCCAAAAGAGCCTGAGCCCAAGCCAGTGGTTACCCCTGCCCGGCGGCAAATTATTCCAGCCGGTCAACCTTTGCCGCCCCAGCCTTCGGCCAATGAAATAAGCCCTGAGGCACTGGCCAAAGTGAGCGAAGTTGAGAAAAAGGCGAAAAAAATTAGCCTACTGGAATTGACCGAGCGCACTTGTAAATGGCCCATTGGCGATCCTGCAACCGATGAATTTTGGTTCTGCGGTTTGCCGACCCAAGCCGGCAAACCCTATTGCGAAGCCCATGTGGGCGTTGCCTTTCAACCCATGAGCACACGCCGCGACCGGCGGCGTTAATCTTCGATAAAATCTGCAACTGGCTCGATCCAGTCCCAGTTCCCGCTGCGACCACCAAGGTGTTTGGCAAGAAAGTCTTCAACCCGTCGCGCGTGTTTTACGTTGGATTGCCAATATTCTAAACCATGGCCTTCATCATCAATAATCAAGGCCTCAACCTCTTTGCCAAGATCCTCGGCCGCCTCAATAAAGCGCTCTGTTTGCTCAAAACCGACCACGCGATCCTGTCGGCCTGCGACCATCAGCACCGGTCCTTTTAGATCTTCAACGCGGTTAACGGGCGAGCGCTTGCGCATTTCTTCACGCACGCCCTGATCTTCCGGATTGCCGAAATACCGGTACCAATATTCCAAGCTAAGGCCCCAGAAATGCGGTGGGAATTGAGATTGATATTCCACATCCAGCATGGCGTGTTCGATTATTGCAGCTTTAAAGATATCTGGGTCGCGTACCATGGCCATGGCGCTGGCATAGCCGCCATAGCTGCCCCCGTTGATCGCAATTGCATCCGGGTCGGCAATCTTTTGGTCCACCGCCCAGCTCACCGCATCCACCAGATCGTCCTGCATTTTTTTGCCATACTCGCCAAAGCCGACTTTTTGAAACGCCCGCCCATACCCGTCAGAGCCACGGTAATTCAGTGCCAGAACTGCATAGCCGCGGTTGGCCAAAAACTGCCGGAAATGATGGTATTCCCATTGCACATGAGCGGCCGGCCCCCCGTGGACCTCGATCACCATCGGGACCGGCCCTTGGGCGTTGCGCGGCCGCACCAGCAACCCATTCAACTCAAGCCCATCACGGGCCGGAAACTGGACGACTTCTGTTTTTGCCAAATGATCTTTGAATTTATGACGAAAGGTCGACTGGCCCAACGGCGTTGTTGTTTGGTTTTGCAGATCCATCAGCACAAACTCATAACCCAAAGCATCCGGAGATAAGTCTACGCTAAGAAAGCGGCCATCTACGCTTTCAGTGAAACCACCAATTTCCACTGCATCACCATATTGCGCTACCAAATCGGCAAAGATTTTCCCACGATCTGACAAGGGTAGAATTTTCGTGCCCAGCGCGGTACTGATGGCCGCATCAATCTGATCATCCCAGGGGTCAAAATTGACCACCCAATTTAGATCACCATCTGGATCAGCAAGTATCACTTCTTCGCTGCCATCGCTTAAGTTTACCCGCACCACAGCAGATTTATC
>CABZJG010000081.1 GCA_902525995.1 Paracoccaceae bacterium
AAGGCCTTGAAGGTTCAAATCAATGCCCAGTTCTTCGTTAATTTCCCGCCCACAGGTTTCACGCAAATCTTCATTTTCCTCGACATGACCGCCAAACAAGCTCCACCTGCCGGGGTGTGCGATATGCGGAAAGGGATCTCGAAACTGGAGCAAAAGCCGGTCTCTTTGGTCCATCATCAAAAGCGCAGCAACACGTTCTTTGCTATATCTCTGCCAGTCGCCTAGGGTCGTAAATTCATTTTGGTCCAATGCCGTTACCTTCAATATCTGTTAAATCTGTTTGGCTTATAACGCGACTAGGATTTGCATACACCAAAAATATCGGTCAAGTCTGGCTTTCAACGCCGCACTTTAAAATACGATCCTCTTTTGAAATCACGCCATCTTGATGAATGCTACACAAAAGACCGCGCAACCTTAGGGGGCGGTATTCTGGTTCGTTAATCCAATCGAAAGCCTCTGCACCATAGCGCGCTTTCCATTTAACGCAGGCGGTATTGAACACGCCCGACACCCGCAGCACGGCGCTGCCAATATTGAGCAAAGTTCCTTTGGGCATATTGGCTTCAGAGCAATCCAGATCGGCAATAATGGTATCCCCTGGATGCAGCATGTTTTGCGGATCAAACCGCACCGCATCATGCACCCTGCGCCCCAGAATGGAAACCTGTATTGCTGGGTCGGGGGATCCATCGGGCAATTTCATCCAAGGGGTTTTAAGCCAACGTTCGCCGGTGATCCCGCCGCGGCGCGTGAGATCAATTTGATCGGGAAACTGGCGTGCCCCAAACCCGGGCCGAAAACATAACGTCTCAATAGGCACATCATCTTTTGGCGCCTCTTTAATCTGTACGATTGCCGCATCGAGAGCGGATTTTGTGACAAAATCCATCATTATGCAGCCGCCTGCCTGATCACATGACCAAGCGCCTCTTGCACCAATTCTGTACCGCCAATATGGCCGCGCTCGGACAAAATACGCCGCCATGCCCTTGCTCCGGGCTGGCCGGCAAAAAGACCCAGCATATGCCGCGTGACTTGGTTAAGTTTTCCGCCCGATGACAGATGTGCCTCAATATAGGGCAACATTTGCTGCACCACAGTGACCGGATCTGCTGCTTGAGCCTGACCAAAAATGCGCTGGTCGGCCGCCGCAAGGATATCGCTGGGCTGATGGTAAGCTGCACGGCCAATCATCACACCATCCATTCCAACCTCAAGAAACGATACTGCCTGATCAAGCGATGTAATTCCGCCATTGACCGACAGGTGCAGCGCGGGAAAGAGGCCTTTCATCTGCTGCACCAAAGGATAATCTAACGGCGGGATATCGCGGTTTTCTTTTGGGCTTAACCCCTGAAGCCACGCTTTACGTGCATGAATTGCAAACCGCCCAACGCCTGCCGCAGAGACCTGCGCCAAAAACTCGGGTAATATTTCCTCCGGCTCTTGCTCATCAACCCCGATGCGGCACTTTACCGTGACCTCAACATCCAATGCCGCGATCATTTCTGCGCAGCACTCTGCCACTAGAGCGGGACTTTTCATCAATATGGCCCCGAAAGTACCCGATTGCACCCGGTCCGAGGGACATCCCACATTCAGATTAATCTCGTCATACCCGGCCTCGGCCCCAAGGCGCGCTGCTTGCGCCAGCTCTTTGGGGTCCGAGCCGCCAAGCTGCAGCGCCACCGGATGCTCGGCCGCGTTAAAGTCAAGCAAATGCACTGCGCCGCCCCGCACCAAAGCCGGCGCAGTGACCATTTCGGTGTAAAGCAGAGCATTTTTACACAGCAAACGATGTAGGTACCGACAATGTCGATCCGTCCAATCCATCATCGGGGCTACGGATAAGCGGGCCGCATGTTGCAAGGGATTGGGGGTAAGGGTGGCTGTGGTTTTCATCGCGAACCGCTGTTTTTTTTGCTTTTGACCTTTTACATGGTCGGCTGCCCATTTGTCACCCCTGCAATAGGCTGGTGGCAAAGAAATACAAATTGCTAATGTGGCCGATAGCCTATCACTTGTTGCACCTTTTAGTGTGGTCAATATCGGCAATAACAAACCCCTAAAAATATCTGATTTTATTGCTTAACTCGAAAAGGAGGTTGTAAAACACGCAGTGCAAAACCTGATAGGAATGCAAGCCGGTGAGGTGCCTTGCCCTTGGGCTGATGCAACACTTTTAAAGGCATTAACCGGCTATGTTCTGCGCACAGAGATGAAAAGGGGCGTTAAAACCTTTGTGGATTGGTACAAAGGTTATTATGGTTAGGCTCTGGTCAAAGCCCCTGCAATCAGGCTAATGAAATGCAAATATCAGGAGCAGCCCCTATGAGCGGACCGCAAAGCGAAACAATTGATCATGCACGTCACGTTTTGACGATTGAAGCAGAGGCTTTGCAGCAATTGGCAAATCATCTGCCAGATGATTTTTCGCCGCTCACTGAAGCAATTCTTGCCTGTAGCGGACGGGTTATTGTGTCCGGGGTGGGCAAATCAGGCCACATCGGGCGCAAAATCTCGGCAACTTTAGCGAGCACCGGCACACCCTCTTATTTTGTCCATGCCACCGAAGCCAGCCATGGTGATCTGGGCATGATTGTCGACGGCGACCTTTGTCTGCTTATTTCAAACTCTGGCGAAACTGCCGAACTGCGCGATATCGTGGCCCATACCCGCCGCTTTTCCATCCCCATGGCGGCTATATCTTCCAAAGCTGGCAGCACCTTGATGAAAGCGGCCGATTTTGCGCTTTGTCTGCCGGATGCACCAGAGGCCTGCGCTATTGGTATGGCCCCGACCACATCAACCACAATGATGATCGCGTTGGGCGATGCCTTGGCTGTTGCTCTGATGAAAAAGCGCAACTTTCAAGCCGAAAACTTTTCCGTCTTTCACCCAGGCGGCAAACTTGGCGCGCAAATGGCCAGTGTTGGCGATCTCATGCACGGTCGGGATAAAATGCCCTTTGTTGCGCCCGACACGTCCATGCAGGATACGTTGCTTGAGATTACCTCAAAAGGCTTTGGGGTGGCGGTCGTCTTGGATCATGGCCGTGTGTCCGGCGTTATTTCCGATGGCGATCTGCGCCGCCATATGCATCATCTGATGGATAAAACAGCCTCGGAAATCGCAAGCCCGGACCCGATCACAGTGCAGCGAGAGCTTTTTGCGGCCGATGCCTTGCGGATTATGAACGATCATAAAATTGGCGTTCTGGTGGTGGTCGATAGCGAACAAAAGCCACAGGGCATTTTCCATATCCAAGATTTGCTGAGAGCAGGTGTCGTATGAAGACCGTTATCATCATCCCCGCCCGCTATGCCAGTAGCCGCTTTCTGGGAAAACCATTAGCGATGCTGCAACTGGCAGACGGATCACGCAAAAGCCTGATCGAGCTTAGTTGGGAAGCCGCAAAGCAAGTTGAGGGTATTTCCGAGGTTTATGTGGCAACCGATGACGACCGTATCCGTGATGCGGCCACAGTATTTGGCGCCAAGGTCATCATGACCAGCTCAAACTGCGCCAATGGCACAGAGCGCTGCGCTGAAGCGCTTGAGAACGCAAATCTTGACGCTGATCTGGTGATTAATTTGCAGGGTGATGCACCGCTTACGCCGCCTTGGTTTATTGAGGCTTTGATTGCGGCAATGTCGTCTGATCAAACGGCCCAAATGGCCACCCCTGTGCTGCAAGTTGATCCCGTCACCTACAGGCTTTTCACCGAAGATCGCCGCAATGGGCGGGTTGGTGGTACAACGGCGATTTTTGATCGTAACAGCAATGCACTTTATTTTTCCAAAGAGGTTTTGCCGTTCCTACAGCTTGAGCAGCTGGCAGATAAAGCCGATATTCCGGTTTATCATCACGTCGGCGTTTACGCTTATCGGCCAGAGGCGCTAAAGGCCTATATGCAATGGCCCGAAGGCCGCTTGGAAAAGCTTGAAGGGCTTGAGCAGCTTAGATTTTTAGAAAATGCAGCGCAGGTTAAATGTGTCGAAGTAGATGCGCGCGGCAAGGTTTTTTGGGAGTTGAACAATCCCGAAGATATCGCCCGAATTGAAAAGGTTTTAGAGGCTTAAGAATGCAACAAAAAACTGTGAAAATTGGCGATGTTGAAATTGGTGAAAATCAGCCCATCGCCTTTATCACCGGCCCCTGCCAGCTTGAAAACCGCGATCACGCAATGATGATGGCGGATAAAATTTCAAGACTTTGCGCAAAGAATGGCGCGCAGTTTATATTCAAAGCCAGCTATGACAAAGCCAACAGGTCCTCCATTTCATCCGCGCGCGGCATTGGTATAGACGAAGGCTTACGGATCTTAAACGATATCGGGCGCGAATTTAACTGCCCCGTCATTACCGATGTGCATGAGGCAAGCCAATGCAATGCGGCAAGTGAGGCAGTTGATATTCTGCAAATACCGGCCTTTTTGTGCCGGCAAACCGATCTACTGCTGGCCGCTGGAAAAACCGGAAAGCCTATCAATGTCAAAAAGGGTCAGTTCATGGCGCCTTGGGATATGTGGAACGTTGCGGAAAAAATTGCCAGCACCGGCAATCGCGATATCCTGCTGTGCGAGCGGGGCACATCGTTTGGATATAACACTTTGGTCAACGACTTTCGCGGCCTGCAAACCATGGCTGAAACAGGATATCCGGTGATTTTTGACGCCACCCATTCGGTGCAGCAACCAAGCGGGCAAGGCAATACATCAGGCGGTGAACGGCAATTCGTGGCCGGATTGGCCCGCGCGGCCTGTGCCATGGGCATTAGCGGTGTTTTTATTGAAACCCATCAGGATCCAGATAATGCCCCCTGCGACGGCCCAAACATGATCGCAATTGATCACATGGGGGCTTTAATGGACGATTTGCTTGCCTTTGACGCGCTGCGCAAGGGATTATGAGCACGTCATTTGTTTGAAGCGGATGCCTTTAGCTTGGGTTCCGTTCGCCTAGGATATTAACGTAGTTGGCCGCAAAGATAATCCCTGCCCCCAAAATCACCAGTGCATCCACAGGTTCAGAATAAAAGATAAATCCAATCACGACGATGGCCGGCAAACGAATAAAATCAATCGGAGCAATCAGCGTCGCTGGTGCAAGTGACAGCGCAGCGGTCAGTGAAAAATGGGCCGCCAAGCCGGCACAGGCAATCAGGATCACCCAAGGCAGGTTTTGCGCAGATGGCAGCGCGATATCACCATCATAACCTGCACAGATAATCCCAAAGCCGAGTTGAAATAGCGTCATGTAAAAAAGTACGGTTAGAATGGTTTCGCTTTGCGTTAGCTTTTTGGTCAATACAATTGAACCGGCAAAACCAACCGCCGCAAGCGCAGCGCTTATCACCCCTAAGCTCAGGCCCGACATCGCCGGTTGGGCAACCAGCAAAGCGCCGCCAAAGCCGATGAGACCAACTGAAATTTTTTTGCGGCTCAACCGTTCGCCCAAAATAAGCGGAGACAGGATTAAAATCCAAAGCGGCGTGGTAAACTCAAGCGCAAAAACCTGCGCCAGCGGGATCACCGTGAGGGCAAAGAACCACAGGTTTTGACCGCTAAAATGAAACAGGTTCCGCACCACATGAACACCCATATGCCGCCGCGATATATTTTTGCCTTCGCCCCGAACCAAAATAAAGCCGAGCACCAGCAGAAATCCGATAAAACTGCGAAAAAGCATAATCTCAAAGGTATCAAGTTGAAAGCTAACCGCTCGCCCGGCCACGGCCATGGCCACGAATGAGGCAATAGCTCCGGTCATATAAAACACGGCTTTGGTAAGCTGAATTTGGCGCTGGGCCATGAAATTGCACCTTTTTGTGTCGCTGCCCAAGGATGTCTAAACAATCCAAAGCAGGGAATTTTTGATCAGAGGTCAGCCGCACCAAGAGCAGAGCGATCCTATTTGGGATATAAACCGTTCAATATTTTTTCAATCAATAGTTTTCTTGCAATAGCGTGGTTTTACCAAAGGGATTATGACATCTGAGGCAAGCATTGTGGCTTTCTCGGATCGTCTGGATAAAATCACGCGCTTTTGGGTGAGATAAGATTTGACCCGCGCCGCCAGTCTGGCTACCTAGCTAGAAAAACCCTTGGGAAACCTGCATGATATATAACTCTTCATCGCATTGGCACGGAGCGCAGCATAAGCGCGTGATGCTTTTTGGCATGTCAGGACTGGGCAAAACCCATGTGTCCTCGCTTTTGCGCGGCTCGGGAAACTGGTTTCACTATTCTGTCGATTATCGCATCGGCACCCGGTACATGGGGGAAAATATCGCGGATAATTTCAAGCGGATCGCGATGCAAAACCCTGAGCTTCGCGATTTGTTGTTGTCAGACTCGATTTATATCGCATCGAATATCACCTTTGACAATTTAACGCCGCTGTCGACTTATTTGGGGAAACCCGGAGATCAAAGCAAAGGGGGCCTGCCATTTGCAGAATATTTGCGCCGCCAAGAACAGCATCGGCAGGCGGAAATATCGGCGTTGATGGATACCACCCTCTTTATATCGCGTGCAGAAGATATTTATCATTATGATAACTTCATATGTGATACCAGCGGCTCGATTTGTGAAGTTGTAGACCCAGATAACTCCAAAGATCCGGTGTTGAGTGCTCTGGTGGATCAGGTGCTTTTGGTTGCAATAGAAGGCTCAGACAATCACACAGCGGAGCTGATTAAAAGATTCGATCGCGCGCCCAAGCCAATGTATTATCAACCCAAGTTCTTGGCCGAAAAATGGGCGCAATATCTTGCCCTCAATAAGGTTGAAGAGGCGGCTGTAGACCCCGATGACTTTATCCGCTGGGCCTATGCGCAGGCACTGGCACATCGCCAACCACGCTATGCTGCGATGGCAAAATGGGGCGTTAGCGTTACAGCGGACGAAATAAGCCGAGTGCAAAGCCCGTCAGATTTCAATGATTTGATTGGGATGGCCCTTGATCGCCATCCGGACAATCAATAACTTTCCAAAAATTTTCCAAGGACGAAGACCAATGCCAATTAAAATCCCAACCGACCTTCCTGCCTTTGACGTGCTCACGCGCGAAGGTGTTATGGTAATGGGGGAAGATCAGGCATCGCGTCAGGACATACGCCCCCTGCGCATTGGTCTTTTGAATTTGATGCCAAAGAAAATTCAAACGGAAAACCAATTTGCGCGTTTGATTGGGGCCACCCCACTGCAAATTGATTTGTCACTTATCCGGATGAGCGAGCATCAGACGAAAAACACCGCCGCAGATCACATGGAAAGCTTTTACCGCCCTTTTTCTGATGTGATTGCAAGCGATGAAAAATTTGATGGTTTGATTATCACCGGGGCTCCGATCGAACATTTGCCCTTCGAGGACGTGTCCTATTGGCAGGAGCTTAAAAGCGTTTTTGACTGGACGCAGAGCCATGTCCATTCGACCTTTGGTGTGTGCTGGGGGGGAATGGCGATGATCAACCATTTCCACAACATCGACAAACAGATGCTAGAGGCAAAAGCATTTGGCTGCTTTCGGCATAAAAACCTAAAATCGAACTCACCCTACTTGCGGGGATTTTCAGATGACTGTGTTATTCCTGTCAGCCGCTGGACCGAAATTCTCCGGTCGGATGTCACCGCCGAACCGGCGCTTGAAATTTTACTTGGCAGTGACGAAGTCGGCCCCTGTTTGATCGAGGATGCGGCCCATCGGGCGCTATATATTTTCAATCACTTTGAATATGACAGCGACACGCTAAAGCAGGAATATGACCGTGATATATCCGAAGGGCGGAGTATCAATGTGCCAAATAATTATTACCCCGGTGATGATCCAAGCATGCCACCCCAAAACCGCTGGCGGAGCCATGCGCATTTGCTTTACGGAAATTGGATCAATGAAATTTATCAATCAACGCCTTACGATCTGAATGATATTGGCAGTTAGCACCCTTGCAGTTTTAATCGCCCTGATTGGATTTGGGGCCTATATCTGTGCAATGCTTAAATCAGCGCAAGCCGTTAAAAAATTTCCCGTCACCGGAAAACTGATTAATGTGAACGGCACAAATATCCA
>CABZJG010000082.1 GCA_902525995.1 Paracoccaceae bacterium
GTATTCAATAACGTCGCCTAAAGAGATTTCAACCCAAAGCGTAACCGGCCCCGCGCACTGTTCTCAGCGGATCTTTTCCTCCGTGTTGACACAGAGCTTTACGCAGGCGGCCGATATGCACGTCAACAGTTCTTGTATCGACGTAGATATCGCGCCCCCACACGCGATCCAGCAATTGATCACGGGTCCAGACACGTCCAGGTTTTTCCATAAATGTACTTAAAAGGCGAAACTCTGTCGGCCCTAGCTTAATAGGCTTTTCACTGCGGGACACTTTAAAAGTTTCGGCGTCCAGAACGATATCTTCATGGTGTAAAAGTTGACCAACTGCTGCAGCGCGTGTGCGGCGCAACTGCGCGCGCACCCGGGCCATAAGTTCGATAATCGAGTAGGGTTTCGCAACGTAGTCATCGGCCCCAATTTCAAGGCCCCTTACCCGATCGATTTCCTCTGATCTTGCCGACAGCATAATGATCGGAATAGAGCGGGTTTCAGGCCGTATTTTTAGGCGGCGGCAGACTTCAATTCCCGAAACATGCGGCATCATCCAATCAAGAAGGATCAAATCTGGCATATTTTCATCAACCAAAATCAGGGCATCTTCACCATTATCTGCAGTGATCACATGATAGCCTTCTGCCTTTAAATTATAGGCCAAAACCTCCGACTGCGCAGGTTCATCTTCCACAATCAAAACGGTCGGCTTAGACATGGTTACGTCTCAGTCTTTGGATCTAAACTCATATTTACATCATGCGATGTGCGATCCTCTTTTTCGCGTTGCTCCAAAGGTCGCTCGCCGGTGGTCAAAAACACCACCTGTTCGGCAATGGATGTCACATGATCGCCCATACGCTCGATATTTTTTGCGATAAAATGTAGATGCATACAGGCGGTAATATTGCGGGGGTCTTCCATCATGAATGTCAAAAACTGGCGAAACATTCCATTGTACATTTGGTCTACATCTTTGTCTTTGTTGATGACTTCTAGGGCCCGCTGAGGGTCTCTTTGGATATAAGCATCCAAGGCGTCTTTGAGCATCAATTCAACTTCTTTGGCCAAGCGCCGAAGTGAACTTGCCGCGTTATCAATTTCGCGCATTTGAAGCAAGACACTGGTGCGTTTTGCCATATTTTTGGAATAGTCACCAATTCGCTCAAGGTTTGCACTTACTTTTATCACAGACAATATCAGTCGCAGGTCAATTGCAGTTGGTGCCCGCAATGCCAATACACGCGCCGCATCGTCATTGATTAATGTTTCAAGCTCATCAATACTTGCATCCCGCGCTCTTACCTTTTCTGCAAGCTCAACATCACGAAGCAGAAACGAGTCTGCCGCATCTGAAATTGATGCTTCAACAAGCCCCCCCATTTTCATGATATGGGCTTGAATTCGTTCTAAATCATTATCGAAGGATGTGACAATGTGCTTATCCTGCATCAGCTTGCTCCCTAACCAATTCTTCCTGTGATATAGCTTTCGGTTCGCGGATCCGAAGGTTTTGTGAAAATATCACCGGTATCATTATACTCGACTAAATTCCCAAGATGGAAAAAAGCTGTCTTTTGGCTAACCCGGGCAGCTTGTTGCATTGAATGCGTCACAATAACGACCGAATAGCTTTGCTTTAATTCATTAATCAGCTCTTCAATTTGTGCTGTCGCAATTGGGTCGAGCGCCGAGCATGGCTCATCCATCAATAAAACTTCAGGCTCTGTTGCAATAGCCCGAGCGATGCATAGGCGTTGCTGTTGCCCCCCAGACAGACCAGTGCCCGTTTCGTGCAGGCGGTCTTTCACTTCATCCCAAAGGGCGCCGCGCCGCAGGGCCTTTTCAACAATGCCGTCCAGATCGGCTTTGTTTTTTGACAACCCGTGAATCCGAGGGCCATAGGCGACATTGTCATATATGGACTTGGGAAATGGGTTTGGTTTTTGAAACACCATACCGATACGTGCGCGCAGGGTTACGGGGTCATGAGCGCTGATTTCCTGCCCATCATAAATTAAACTTCCTGAAACACGGCAATTTGCAATTGTGTCATTCATGCGATTGAAGCAACGCAGAAACGTTGATTTACCACAGCCAGAAGGACCAATAAAAGCTGTAACAGTTTTGTCCATCACATCCAAAGAGACATCTCGTAAGGCTTCTTTATCGCCGTAAACCACTTTGACATCGCGGGCGATTATTTTCGGCTTTTCTTCGATCATATTGTCCACCGTCGTATCCAGCATATTTCTACCATCGCCTTTCAAAGCGTTTTCTCAATACAATCGCCAAGAGGTTCATGGTAATCATGAAAACCAAAAGCACAATGATGGCCCCCGACGCGCGTTCCACAAAAGCCGGATCCCCACGCACTGTCCAGTTATACAGCTGCACAGGCAGCGCTGTGGCTGGCTCAAAGATACCTTCTGGCGATAAAGATGGGTATTCTCGGACAAAAGCCACCATCCCAATAAGCAATAGCGGGGCTGTTTCGCCCAAGGCTTGAGCCAATCCGATAATCGTCCCGGTTAAAATACCAGGCGCCGCAGAGGGCAAAACATGATGAAAGACGGCCTGAACTTTGGATGCGCCAAGCCCCAAAGCCGCTGCCTTTATGGATGGGGGAACGGCCTTTATGGAGGCCCGAGCGGCAATGATCACCGTTGGCAAAGTCATCAGCGTTAAGCACAAGCCCCCCACGATGGGGGCTGACTGTGGCAGGTCCATAAAGTTAATAAAAAGTGACAAGCCCAATATACCAAAGACAATCGAAGGCACCGCCGCAAGATTTGAAATGTTTATTTCAATCAGATCTGTAAATCTGTTCTTTGGAGCAAACTCTTCTAGGAATATGGCGGTGCAAACAGCGAGCGGAACAGCAAGCACTAAAACTATCAAAACCATATAAAATGAGCCCAAAAGCGCAACACCTAAACCCGCTGCTTCTGGCCGTAAATCTGATGCATCAGGCCAATAGAAAAAACGCCCATTAAAGCGGGTCTCAAGAATTCCCGCACGTTTCATTTGATCTGCTAGCTCCAACTGTTTTGGAGAAACCATCACATCGAGTTCAGCGCTTTTTTTAGTGACCCGGCCTTTGTAATATCCGTCAATTCTTCCGTTTGCGAGCAGCACCATTTCAAATTCGCGATCCAGTAAAGAGGGATCTTCTAAAACAGCGTATCTGACTTGCGCTGGCGCCTCTTTTGAAATCATATTTTTCAGCTCTTTTTTGCTGAGTTGATCAAATTCAAGACCGGCCTTGGTCAGGTTGAGCTTCAATTGCTCGGTAATGACCTTGGTATATCCAATTGTGGACACCTTTTTCATTTCTTGCGGATTTCTATTTCCGGACTTATCAAGCTTGTCAGCCGGAAGATTGAATGTCAGTTTTATAAACGTTTGCTGAAACGCCGGTAGACCCGCGCTGAGCACCGAAGCAAACAGCATCACAAGACACAACAAACCGATGGAAATTGCAGCCAAGCCGGCGAATTGAAATCGTTTCTCTTTTGATTGTCTGGCCTTTAAACTCATACTGAAATCCTTATTCGTATTCTTCGCGATACTTGCGCACAATATAAAGAGCCAGAACATTCAGGCACAAAGTGATTACAAATAGCGATAGGCCCAGAGCAAAAGCGACCAATGTTTCGGGGGATTCAAACTCGGTATCGCCGGTGAGTTGGTTCACTATTTTTGCTGTTATCGTAGCCATGCCTTCCAACGGGTTAAGGCTTAGCTTTGCAGCCGCCCCTGCCCCCAATACAACAATCATAGTTTCGCCAATGGCCCGGCTGGCTGCCAAGAGGACAGCGCCAATAATTCCCGGCAATGCTGCGGGAATAATCACGTTCTTTACGGTTTCAGACTGGGTTGCTCCCAGCCCGTATGAGCCGTCACGAAGTGTTTGTGGAACCGCATTGATAATATCATCTGACAAGGATGACACAAAAGGGATCAACATGATACCCATCACAAGCCCCGCGGCGAGTACGGAGTCTGAATTTGATCCAAGACCCAAGGGCTGGGTAAAAGAGTCGCGCAGTAGCGGGCCCACAGTTAAGAGGGCAAACAATCCATACACAATTGTCGGTATGCCTGCCAATAATTCCAGCACCGGCTTTGCAATCGAGCGAAACCTGTCCGAGGCGTATTCAGATAAATAAATGGCTGAATACAGCCCGATTGGCACAGAAAAAGCCAAGGCAACAAACGAGATATAGAGTGTGCCCCATAAAAGCGGAAGAATGCCCAAATCCGAGCCATAGCCTTCAACTTCGCCTGATGTAAACTGAGGGTTCCAAACGGTTCCAAATAGAAAATCAACAATGGAATGCATCATGGCAAAGTTTATGGTCTCGGACAAAAGCGAGATCACGATGCCCACCGTGGTCAAAACTGCAATTAATGACGACAAACCAAGCAATGAGATAATTACAAACTCGACTTTCTCACGCGCATTATAGTTTGCACTCACTGTATTAATTGATCTTTGGGCCTGCATTAGAGCAATTACGACCCCTAGAACAAGAGTGGCGGTTAAAGCCATAATTTTTGTTTTTAGAGCAAGGACAACCAAGTCGAGATGCTCAATTGTGGTGCCGGACTGAACGGCCAACAGTGCCGGCTCAATTCCACTGATAAGATATGAAATGATGACAATAAATGAGCTCAAAAAACGGATCTGAGAAATCTCATCAAGGATCAAAATAACAGATGCGTTAACATTTTCTTTTACCAGCAAATACTCTGCGTGCGATGCAAATTCCAACGCCGTAGACGACCTTATTCCGCTGTTTATAAAATATATACCAACATAATGGATCAATACGCCCAGAACTAAAGTTGGGATGAAGACATTTAAAAATCCGTACCACCCCCAATGGGTGTTTGAGGCAACTAGAAGCGTGTGTTTTTCCCTAAGTCGGGATGCCTTTGCTCTGCAGACAAAAAACGCAAAAACTGAAACGATCAGATTAAAGACAATTAAAGAATTCATAGTTTGCCCTTAAGTAAAAGGAGCGCCTGAGGTCCAAGCGCTCCCTGATTTTGTCCATTTTCGGCGATCAATCCAAAGGCCCTATGGGAACGCGGTTTGCAACCATGTCCTGAGTTGCAGCCAGTTCCGGATCAGAGACTAGACCATATTCAGCCAAAGGTCCGTCTGGGCCAGCAATATCGTCGCTTACAAAAAACTCGATATATTCTTGCAGGCCTGGGATCACGTCCAAATGTGCGTTTTTCACATAGAAGTAAAGCGGACGAGAAACCGGATAAACACCCGAGGCGATGGTTTCTGTTGATGCCACAACACCATTGATTTTGGCAGCGTAGATTGTGTCAGTGTTGTTCAACAAAAAGCTCAGCCCAAATACGCCGATGCCATTTGGGTTTGAAGCCAAGCGGGCCAAAGTTTCGGTATAATCGCCGTCAATATCAACCGAGCGGCCGTCGGTGCGGACCTTATAGCACTCTTTTTCGGCTTTCTTCTTATCGCCGCCATTTTGATCAAAGAAGAGATCATATGAGCCTGCAGCTTTACAGCCAGCCAGCATCACTTTTTTCTCGAAAACTTCACGAGTTCCGTGCTTGGTTCCGGGAATGAACAGCATAATTTCACGATCCGGCATATTTGGATCAACGTCTTTCCAGTTTGTAGCACTCGACTTGTCACTTGCAGCCAAGTAGATGTGCATTGGCGTCAAATCTTCGAAACCTGTTGTTTCTAGGCGGCTGGCAAAAACAATCCCGTCATAGCCAATACGCACTTCCATAATTTCGTCTATGCCATTGGCAGCACAATTATCAATATCACTTTGCTTGATGCGGCTAGATGAGTTTGCGATATCAGTCGTGTTTGCGCCGACGCCTTCACATAGTTTTTTACGGCCTGCACCTGATCCGCCAGACTCGATCAAGGGTGTCGGGAAGTCAAAGTTTTCGCCAAAAGCTTCGGCAACGATAGTCGCATAAGGTAGCACTGTTGATGACCCGGCCGCATGCACGTTATCACGGGCCGAAGCAAAACCCGCGGAAACTGCAACAGCTGCAACAGCGCCGATAGAGTATTTTACAAAAGACATAGGATGACTCCAAATTATGTTATCACGACCGCCCGACGGCCGCCGAACGAACGACTCGCTGTCTATTGTGAACTTGCAATGCTTTTGCGACAGTTTTGTAACAGATTTATGACAGTTGCCCCTTGGGTTAAAAATTTCTGCGTCATCCTAAAACTGATCAGCAGGCCTTTTCTTAACACTGGGTAAAATTACAGAAAACTGGCTGCCTTGTCCCAAAGAACTGTCAATTTTTAAACGGCCCCGATGGCGGTTGAGAATGTGTTTAACAATCGCCAACCCTAGGCCTGTGGCGCCCAGTTCACGAGATCTATGATTGTCAATTCTATAAAACCGTTCTGTTAATCTGGGCAGGTGAATAGGATCTATTCCAGGTCCATTATCATTAATTGTAATCGTAACTGCAGTTTCACCCAACCTTGGATCAAACTCGGGCGCGCCAAGCTCAAGACCTACTTGAGCGCCTTTGCCCGAATACTTGATCGCATTTTCAATAAGATTTGTGAAAACTTGCTGCAATTGATCTTTATCTGCAAAAATTTCTATAGGGTCTTCTGGGGCTTCAAAAACCACCTGCGCGTCATGGTCTTGGGCCAGTGGGGCGATTGCATCTAAGGCTGCCTGAATAAGATCTTTAACGTCAAGTGATGTGGTCGGACGCATGCGCTCATCGGCTTCAACGCGTGACAAGGATAAAAGATCACCAACCAGTCGGTTCATGCGCTGTGTTTCAGACGCCATAACGTTTAAAAACCGCCCGCGCGCTTGCGCATCATCGCGCGCAGTGGTTTGCAAGGTCTCGATAAAGCCCATCATCGCGGTCAAGGGAGTTTTCAACTCGTGGCTCACATTTGCCACAAAGTCGCGCCGCATTTGAACAACTTGCTCAATACCTGTTTGATCTTCAAAACAGACAATGACGTAATCATCCAAAATGGCATAGCATGTTACATTAAAGGCCGTGTCGCTCCCGCTGTCATTGCTTAAAAAGCGGCAATTTCGTGTCGCTCTATCCTGAATAATGGCTTCCACCGCATCAAGGATGACGGGCTGCCGCAGCACGCTGATGTAATGTCGGTTGATAAGTCCTTCACCTAACAGGCTGATCGCCACCGGGTTCATTGCGACCACCCGCTCGGATGCGTCGATAGCAAGAGCTGCAATAGGCAGGCCTGCTAAGTAAGGCGCCACATCATTTACTGCCATGTTTGAGCTATCCATCATCGCACAGGTTCATATTATGTTTATATGACAGTTCTATGTCGCAATGACTGAAACCGCAAATCAACCTTCGAGCTGTGTGCGCAAAGCTTGGTAGGCAACAGCTGTTGCGACGTTCGCGAGGTTGAGTGATTTCACCACCGGATTTCGCATGGGCAATTTGAATACGCGATCTTCCATCCCTTTCAAGATTTCTTTTGGCAGTCCTTTAGACTCGCACCCGAACACCAAATAAGAGTCTTTTTTGTATTCAGGGGCATAGAAACTCTGACCTCCGTCCTCTTCAAAAAAATATAAGCGGTCTCGCGGCGGTTCTTCATATTTTAGAAAACTTTGCCAGTCCGAATACTCGCCAAGCTTCACATGTTCCCAATATCGCGTACCCGCCCGAGCAACGGATTTATCGTCAATTGAAAAGCCATATGGCTTAATCAAAATAAGGTCCAGATCCAGTGCCACGCAGGTTCTGCCGATAGCGCCGGTATTGAACGGAATTTCAGGTTCAAGCAAAACTATCTTCATTCATCTCTCACAAATCATTGCAGGAGCTTATGCTTGTCGGGTCACCTAGCTTTAGGCCCAGCGGATGGTCAATAAGATTACATCTCTATCAGGCCAAGTAAATTTTCAATCCTTTTTAAGACCAATTTCATAAAACCCCATGAATTCTATTAAGTATATAATTTAAATGGGTTTTTTCTGGAACCCATACAACTGTAATAAGGTGAAATATTTGCCACC
>CABZJG010000083.1 GCA_902525995.1 Paracoccaceae bacterium
TTTAGAGCGCGTTCTTGATTGAGGTTTTTGTTTTGCGACCAGTTGTTGGAATTATTTCAAACCATTATCTGCTCAATGAGCAATATCCGGTGCATGCCTCGGGCACAATGAACGGGGATGCTGTTGCCCAGGTCTCTGATTGTATTCCGCTGATTATTCCCACGGATCCGGCGCAGGTGACAACCGAAGAATTGATGGCAACCTGTGATGGGTTTGTGTTCACCGGTGGCCGGCCAAATGTGCACCCCGAAGAATACGGCGAGGCGGCCACCGAAGCGCACGGCGACTTTGATCGCGGCCGCGATGCGGTGGCCTTGGCTTTGATCCGACGCTGCGTGGAAATCGGGCAACCGATTTTGGGGATCTGCCGCGGCTTTCAAGAGGTGGCTGTGGCGATGGGCTGTTCGTTGCATCCTGAAATCCGCGATTTGCCGGGCCGGATGAACCACCGGATGCCGCCTGATGGTACTTTGGCGGAAAAATTTGAGTTGCGGCATGCGGTGAAGCTTAGCCAAGGCGGCCCGTTTCATAAGCTGTTTGGGGCCACAGAAGTGATGACAAATACGCTGCATGGCCAAGGCATAAAAGAGACAAGCGATCGGATCCTTGTCGACGGCCGGGCCGATGACGGCACCATTGAAGCGATCTATGTCAAAGATGCGCCTGGCTTTACGCTTTCCGTGCAATGGCATCCGGAGTGGGATGCGGCCAATGATCCGGTATCAAGACCCTTGTTTGCAGCCTTTGGTCAGGCGGTGCGCGCCTGGTCTGATGGCAAAACAATCCGCCACTTGCAATCGGCATAAATTTCAAAACCGGCCTCACTCACTGCCCAGTTTATAGACCCTGACCTCGACCAAAGCGGTCAATGGGACATCCAGCATCCGCATGGCTGATAATGACAGTTGGCTGCCACTGGCCGCTTCAAGCGGCAAAAGCGTCAAGTTGACCGCAGCGCCTGTTGCTGCATTG
The DNA here is from genome assembly GCA_902525995.1 of Paracoccaceae bacterium. Taxonomy (GTDB): domain Bacteria; phylum Pseudomonadota; class Alphaproteobacteria; order Rhodobacterales; family Rhodobacteraceae; genus CABZJG01. Next base: position 973 of record CABZJG010000083.1, read on the forward strand.
CGGATGCTGCCTTGTGTTTCGACATCGACCAATGCGGTTTTGAGCCAAAAACCGGTTTGGGCTGGATTGCCCAGTGCCGCAACGGTGACCCCAAGCAGGGCTCCTGCACTTTTTTGGGTGGTGTCGGCGGCAGCGGCGCGTTCGCTGTCTGTGGCTATATCCAGTTGATTGGCCGGGGTCGGCGTGCCCGTCCCCGAGATTTCGGGGGGCACCGCTGCGGACTGTTTTGCAGCAGCTGGCGCGGGTGGGGCTGGTGTTTGGACCTGCGCGCACCCCGCCATAAGGCCAAATCCTATGATGCTAAGATATTTATGTCGCATCTATCCCTCTTATTCTTGATCCGCACTAAAAGGTCGAACCGATACTTGCCCTTGGCCTGACATAAGCATAGCATAGCAGCGATGAACACACCTTTGATAGACCCCTTTCACCGCGCTATTAATTATTTGCGGATTTCCGTCACAGATCGCTGTGACTTTCGCTGTGTCTATTGCATGTCGGAAGCGATGCAGTTTTTGCCCAAAAAACAGCTCCTGACGCTCGAAGAACTGGACCGTATGTGTTCAACCTTTGTCCGGCTCGGGGTTGAAAAGCTGCGCATCACCGGCGGTGAGCCTTTGGTGCGGCGTGATATCATGAGCTTTTTTCAATCCATGTCACGCCACCTTGAAAACGGTAAATTGAAAGAGCTGACGCTGACCACGAACGGCTCGCAATTGCACCGCTTTGCCGACCAGCTATACGCTGCCGGTGTGCGGCGGATCAATATTTCGCTGGATACACTTGATGAAGAAAAATTTGCCCGTGTGACCCGCTGGGGCCGTCTGCCGCAGGTGATGCGGGGCATTGAGGCCGCGCAAAATGCCGGATTGAGGGTCAAGATCAACACCGTTGCATTGAAGGGCTTTAATGAAGACGAGCTTTTTTTGCTGACCGAATGGTGCGCACGCCGCGATATGGATCTTACGTTTATCGAGGTAATGCCAATGGGGGATTTGGAAGGTGAGGACCGGATTGGACAATACTGGCCCCTGACGGAATTACGCGCAAAGCTGGCGCAGCAGTATACACTGAGCGATCTTGATGAGCGCAGCGGCGGACCTGCGCGCTACGTCAAGCTTGTAGAAAGCGGTCAAAAGATCGGCTTTATCACGCCGCTGACGCATAATTTTTGCGAAAGCTGCAACCGCGTTCGATTAACCTGCACCGGTGAACTTTACATGTGCTTGGGGCAAGAAGGTAAGGCCGATTTGCGTATGCCTTTGCGCGATCACCCGAGCAATGACAAACCGCTTGAAATGGCTATACGGCAGGCCATTGGGCGCAAACCCAAAGGGCATGACTTTGACTATTCACGGCAAGAGATCGCCGGACAGATGTCGCGCCATATGAGCCACACGGGTGGCTAATCGATTTTTCCATTGACGCAAGAACAAGGGTCAAAACAGCTCGTGTTGCAAAACCTCATCAGAACTCAGCGCTGCATCGCGGGAGAGGCCGAACAGCAAACCAATAGGCTCGCGTTATTCCTGCGCGTAAAGGAGCGCATATAATGCGCAACCGCTCTTTTGTAATTGCTCTTTATTTGATGCTGGCGCGGATCTCGGGCCCGCTGTTTCGGTTGACACAAAAGCGTCGGCTTAACCGGGGAAAAGAAGATCCGCTGCGGCAAAACGAACAATGGGGCAGGGCGCGTCATACACGGCCCACAAAAGGCCGGCTGGTTTGGTTTCATGCCGCCAGCATAGGGGAAACCCAGTCAATTCTGGGCATCGCCGAGCAACTTTTGGCCCAAGATGATCAACTCCATGTGCTGATTACATCGGTTACCGTGTCTTCGGCCAAGTTGCTCGAGCACTCCACGCACGACAGATTGATACATCAATTCGCTCCTTATGACTGCTATCGGCCGGTGTGTCGGTTTCTAGATCACTGGCGCCCGGATTTGGCAATTTGGGTTGAAAGCGAGCTTTGGCCGCAATTGATTTGCGAAACCCGCCGCCGCGCTATTCCAATGGCATTGATTAATTGCCGCATTTCGGAAAATACCAGCCGGCGTTGGCAGCACTGGCCAAGGGCGATGTATAATTTGCTCAGCGCGTTTGATGCCATTTTGGTACAATCGGAAACCACGCTAAGGCAAATTGCCAACTTAGGAGTGGCGGCTGAGAAATTGACCCTGAGCGGGTCAACCAAAGAAGACGCCGCTCTGCCAAAGGCTGATCCGGCCGAGTTAAGCGCACTGCAGGCTGCAAAAGGTGACAAATTTGTTTGGCTGGCCAGTTCAACGCATCCGGGGGAGGATGCGGCCCTGATTGAGGCACATAAAAGCGCCTTAAAAAAAGACGAAGCTCTGATGATCATTGCGCCGCGCCATCCCGAGCGCGCGGCTGAGATCACTGCGCTGGCGCATGCGCAGGGATTTAAAGTTGCACTGCGATCTGCGAACGACGATTTTTGCACCGATGCTGGTATCTATATTGCCGATACCCTTGGCGAAATGGGGCTGTGGTACCGGCTTGCCGATGCCGCTTTTATTGCCGGATCCCTTTCTGATCATGGCGGCCATAACCCGTTTGAACCCGCGCTGCTGGACTGTCCGATCATCCATGGGCCGATTGATTACAATTTTCGGGAAATCTATGCGCGGTTGCAGGCAGCTGAAGGGGCCATTACTGCGGCAACATCGGGTGACATCGCATCCGCGCTGATCGCACTGAAAGACCCTAAACGGCGCGCCCAATTGGCCGAAAACGCCCGGGCATGCCTGCGCACAGGTGCGGCAGCAACCCATCTGACCACAGAAAAAATCACCCAGTTGTTAGACCGAGAGCCGCAGTAGAAATCCCAAAGAAAACGGTGTTTTGCGCCCTAGGCGGTTGTTTCGCAGCTACAAGACCTTATAAGCGAAAACAAAGCAACCAAACTCAGTGGACCATGCGCGTCAGTTTATCATCTTTGGCCGATCTGCTCAGTGGCACTTTGGCGATCGGCATCATCAAGCTTTTCAAGCTGCTGCCCTTTGGTCTGCGCCGCCGGCTGTTTGGCGGTTTGTTTGCCACCTTTGTAGCGCCGCTTTTGGGATACCGCCGGCGCATCCGCGATAATTTACAGCTTGCCTGCCCAGAGATCGGCGCCGCCGAACAAGAAAAACTGATAAAATCCACCAGCCGCAATATTGGCAAAACGATTATCGAGTTGTTTTCCCCCAAAGATATTGTTGCCTTGGCCAAGAAAACCGAAATCGAAGGCCCGGGGCTTTTGGTGCTTGCCCAAGCGGCAAAAGAAGGGCGCAGCGTGATTTGTGTGTCCGGTCATTTTGGCAATTATGATGTGGCGCGGGCCGCTTTAATCGCACAGGGGTTCGATTTGGGCGCTCTTTACCGGCGGCTTAATAACAAAGTCTTTCACCGCTATTATTTCGACAATATCACCACAACCGGAACACCGATGTTTGAACGTGGTCGCCCCGGTCTTAGCGACATGGTTCGGCATATAAAAAACGGCCGCCCTTTGGCGATGCTGATTGATCAGCATATGGATGATGGTGCGGCTTTGCAGTTTTTCGGGCAGACCGCCTATACTGCTTTATCAGCCGCGCAGATGGCCCTTAAATACGATGCAGAACTGGTGCCGTTTTATGCAATACGCCAGTCAACAGGGGCGCCGTTCCGGATTATTTTGGAAGCCCCGATAACGCGGGGCAGCGCCGAGACAATGACGCAGGCTTTAAACGACAGCCTAGAGGCCAGAGTGCGCGCGGATATGGGGCAATGGCTGTGGAGCCACAAACGCTGGAAAGAGCCACGAAAAAGCCAGTAGCAGCACGCTTTTCTTTGGGCTTGATAAAACCAATTGTGCTTTGCGTGCGATAAAGCTAAGCAACCCCAGCACTCAAATATAGGCGGATAAAGCGCTCATGGTGAAAATTCTCAATAGGCTGGTGACGGCGGAAAAACGTCTTAGGGCTTTTTATAATGTTGCGCCGGACAGCCCAGAAAATCGCCGCAAGGCACAGATTTATATGCTGTGGTTTGATCATGAGGTGCTGCGCAAAAGATGGACCAACCTTCATCAAATCGCCCCCGGTGTTTTTCGCTCTAACCAGCCAACCTTTGAGCGGTTAGAGGCGCTGAAACAACAAGGAATAGAGGATATTGTAAACCTGCGCGGCAAAAGTGATGCGGCGCATTATCTGGTTGAAGAAGACCGCTGCCAATCGCTTGGATTGCGCATTCATTCAATTGAACTTAACGCGCGTTCAGTGCCTGATAAACAGCACCTTAAGGACCTTATCGAACTTTTCAGAACGCTTAATGGCCCCTTTATGATGCATTGCAAATCAGGATCAGATCGAGCGGGGTTGGCAAGCGTTATTTACTTAGTGACCCAAAAAGGTGAGCCGCTTTCCAAAGCAAAGCGCATGCTTTCTCTTCGGTTTCTGCATTTGAAACTTACCAAAACAGGGGTTCTTGATTATATGCTCCACCAGTATAAGAAAAGCTTTGAGCGAAGTGGTATTCAATTCGAACAATGGCTTGAAACAGAATATGAGCCACAGGCGATTAACCAACAGTGGCGATCCATGTCCTTTTGGGAGCGCTGGAATGCGTTTCGGTAAAAATCGTTTAAGTCAGATACGTAATTTTGGGGCCCTTATTTGCCGAAAAGCAATCCGTGAGCCTTTTATAACTTGATGAATTAAATCTATTTTTGACCCTTGGTTACAGACAAATTTTAACGTGCAACAGCCAAATGAGTTGATCTCTTTACAATTATCTTTAGTGGGTGACTTTTCACAACACGTCATGCAACAAGCGAGAATAATATGCTTGCATCGCAGATTTCCAAATGCGTATTACCGAAGCAGTCAGTAAAAGGTGTCATCAGAAAATGCTAACTTTCCAAGCAATCAAATCGCAATTGCGAAAGAAATTGCTTCATCTACTCACCTTTGGAGGGGTTGGCCTTGTTGCTGGATTGGTTCACGCGGTTATTGGCATAGCGCTTGTCAGGCTCCAAATATTGGAGCCCTTTTTTGCCAACATTGTCGCCTTTTCTGTTGCGTTCTGGGTGTCTTATTTTGGGCATTATCGATTTACATTTAAGTCTAGTAACTCACAAAAAATGGCTTCGGTAAGGTTTTTTATAACAGCCATGTTGGGACTGCTTTTAAATCAAGCCTGTATCTATGTTTTTGTTTATTTAGTTGGAATAAGCTACGAGCTAAGTCTTGTTATTACGTTTATGCTGGTCAGTATAAACACTTATCTTGTCAGTAAATATTGGGTTTTTTAACTTTTCATTGAGTTATTTATGCTGTGAAAGGACCAAAGCTTCTATGCTTCTTAGTGCGTTTTTATGACCACGCATTAGAACTTTACTATCTTCACTTCCGGGATGCACCATGATCACCGCATCGGCTGGGGCATTAGAGAGCATTGACACAAAGTCCTTGGCAAAAACATCTTTATCTGCATTTAAATTTAAGAAGCCCGCAAAAGTTTTATTCATTGTGATATCCCTGCTTTCAAAATGTATTCGCGTGCGTTGGGCGAAGCGTGATACGATGAGGGCCTTCAAGCCGCCTGTAAGGTAGCTTTTCACAACCCCCTTGGTGCTGACTTCATCGGGATATCTCACCCAAAAGCTATGCCCAAGGTCGCGTGCCTCAACCACTTGCGCCAGCTCTTGTGCAATTATTGGAAAGATATGACAATGTTGGTGGCCATCCAGATAGTCCGGATGAAAGCCAAATAGATTATGAAACTGATCAAATTGCCGCCATATGTCCTTGGCAAGGCTGGATCTTGATAGCTGGCCAAACACCGACTTCAGCAGCAGTTTTGAAACAGAAGGATAGTTTGTCTTATTAGTGAAGTTTTCCGTTAAGTTTAAATGCAAGCCAACTTTGCAAAGACCTTCTTCGCGCAGATTTACGATATGCTCTAAAGTATTTTTGTTTATTGGTGCATCAACAAATACACTTGTACCATCGATTGAGCCACGCTCGAGCAATTTAAGTATGACAGCGTCATGCGTTGGGCATAAGCCAAAATCATCCGCAATGATTGTTTGCATGTGGCATATTTCCGTAACCTAATCTACGTCATTTCCAAAGCGCTGAACTTTCGAGATAATATATGTTGGTCGACGTTTTGACTCCATTAGAATTTTCCCGACGTATTCACCAATAATTCCAAGACAAATCAATTGGACACCACCAAATAACGATACTAAAGCAAAAACAGAAGCAAGTCCGGGTATGGCTGTTGTCAAAAACAGTCTCTCGAAGACAACATATGCAAAGTAGAAAGCGCTGAGCAAAGAAATCAAAAATCCGACAATGGACATTAAGCGCAAAGGCGCAATTGAAAAAGAAGTTAAGCCATCAATCGACAAGGCAGTAAGAGCAGATTTCGAAAATGTAGTTTTTCCAAACTTTCTTTGATTGGGAGTGTAGGCGATCCCAAGTTGCTGAAAACCCACCCAAGAATATAAGCCTTTCATAAAGCGTTCGTTTTCGGGCATGGATAAAATTGCGCGTACTACAGGTTGTGAGATAAGGCGAAAATCACCCGCGTTTTTTGGTATTTCGTAACGATTTGAGTAATTTAGTAAGCGATAGAAAATCGTTGAGAAGATGCGCATAAAAATACCTTCTGAGCGTCGAGACTCTTTGTAGGCATAGACGACATCTACCTGTTCTTGTTGCCACCGTTCGATAAACGTTTCAATCATCTCTAAGGGATGTTGCAAGTCAGCATCCATTATTATGACCGCATCATCTTCGGCTGCCTCAGAAAGCCCTGCGGTAAGCGCAGATTCTTTGCCAAAATTCCTCGAAAAGCGTATCAGGGTAATTGGGATATTTGAAAGTTTGTTTTGTTTAATGCGAGCACACGTATTATCCGAGCTTCCATCATCGACAAATACCGCCCTAAATTGTATTGAAAACTTATTGACCAGTTTGGCGCATACAGTGCTCATTTCACCAAGAAGAGCATCAATGCAGGCTTCTTCGTTGTGCACAGGTA
>CABZJG010000084.1 GCA_902525995.1 Paracoccaceae bacterium
ACGGTTTGACAAGATTGCCAAAGCGGGTAAAGCGGCCCTCGAAGCTAAGCTCAACAGTGCCAATTGGGCCATGCCTCTGTTTGCCGATGATCACTTCGGCGCGGCCGTGTAGGCGCTCCATTTCATCTTGCCACTGCGCCATTTTTTCAAGATCGTGATCGCCGGGCTTTTCGCGTTCTTTGTAATATTCCTCGCGGTAGACGAACATCACCACATCCGCATCTTGTTCAATCGAGCCTGATTCGCGCAAATCGGACAGCTGCGGGCGTTTGTCATCGCGGTTTTCAACCTGCCGAGAAAGCTGTGATAAGGCAATCACCGGAATGTTTAGTTCTTTGGCAATGGCTTTGAGCCCTTGGGTAATCTCAGACACCTCATTGACTCGGCTGTCTTTGACCGATGCTGGGCGCACCAGTTGAAGATAGTCTACGATCAACAGATCAAGCCCGTGGGTACGTTTTAGACGCCGTGCGCGGGCTGATAACTGCGAAATGGGCAGGGCGGCGGTGTCGTCAATATAAAGCGGGCAGCTTTCCAGGGATTTTGCCGCCTCGACAAAACGGCGAAACTCGGTTTCGGTCATATCGCCGCGCCGAATTTGTTCTGAGGGCACTTCGGCTGCTTCGGATAGGATCCGCGCCGCCAGTTGCTCGGCGCTCATTTCCAGCGAGTAAAATCCGACAATGCCGCCATCAACCGTGCCCTCGGTGCCGTCTGATAATGTTCCGCGTTTGTAGGATTTAGCAATATTATACGCGATGTTGGTCGCGAGAGATGTTTTGCCCATCGAGGGTCTGCCCGCCAGTATCAGCAGGTCGGATTTATGCAGACCGCCAAGCTTTTTATCCATGTCGATAAGCTGCGTGGCCACGCCGGCCAGACCACCTTCACGTTTGTACGCGTTATTGGCCACATCTACTGCTGAGGTGACCGCGCGCAAAAAAGACTGAAAGCCACTGTCGCTTTGACCGTCTTCACCTAGTTTATAGAGCGCCTGCTCGGCTTCGATAATCTGATCTTTTGGCTCTTGCTCAACATCTGCTTTTGTTGCCCGGCTGCTGATGTCTTGGCCCAGTTGGATCAATTCACGGCGGATCGCCAGATCATAAATCATCTGCGCATAATCACGCACTGCAAAGCCTGCAATGGCCGAGGCGGCAAGCCGCGCAAGATAGGCCGCACCGCCCAATTCGGCCAGGCCTTCGTCATCTTGTAAAAATGTATTTAACGTGACCGGGGAGGCAAGATTGTTTTTGGCAATCCGCGCAGCTGCCACTTCGAAAATTCGCGCATGCACCGGATCAAAAAAATGCTCAGGTTTGATAATGCTCGCGACCCGATCATAGATATCGTTGTTGGTCAGAATAGCACCCAAGAGCTGTTGTTCAGCTTCGATCGAATGCGGCATCACATCAGGTGATTGTACGTCGGCTGCCGGGGTGTTGATATCCGCGATCTTGTTCATTTGGGTCCTGTTGTCATCTTCGCAAGGTGATAAAGCCAAAGCCTATCAGGGGGCAAATTGTATGTTTCTGTGGATAAGCTGTGGAATAGCATATTTCGTAGGCTAAGTACACAAAGCCGCAAAATATAGTTTAAATCCGAAGCATTTGGGCTTTACAGGCTTAAATTATTTATGTTTTGACGGGTCTCTAGGTTTGCCGCGCCTGCTGCCAAGCCACCGGAGAGTTCAGAAAGCTTTCAACTTCTATCAGGGTTTCAGAATCAAAAGCCTGCTGCGCTTTCGCCTCTTTCAGCACATCCCACCAGCTGCATAAATGGTGAAGGGTGACGCCATGGTCGCCAAGTGTTTTCGCGGTTTGCGGGAAAATGTCATAGTAAAAAATTACAGCCGTATGGTTGCAGGTTGCGCCGGTTTCGCGAATGGCATCAACAAAACTAAGCTTACTGCCGCCGTCGGTGGTCAGGTCCTCAACCAAAAGCACGCGCTGGCCCTCTTGCATGGTGCCCTCGATACGGGCATTGCGGCCATAGCCTTTGGGCTTTTTACGCACATAGCTCATCGGCAGACCCATCCGTTCCGCCACAAGCGCTGCAAAGGGTATTCCTGCGGTTTCCCCGCCCGCAATATTGTCAAACGCCTCAAATCCGGCATTGCGCATCACTGTAATGGTCATGAAATCCATCAATGTGCTGCGGATACGCGGATAGCTGATCAGCTTTCGGCAATCGACATAGGTTGGGCTCGGAAGACCGGACGCAAGTGTGAAGGGGTCGCTGCTGTTAAAGTCTACCGCCTGAATTTCCAGCAGCATACGCGCCGTCAACCGGGCAATTTCGGGGGGCTCTGGATAGGTGCTGGGAATCATTTCGGCTATTTTCCTTTGTTTTTCTGGCGTCCTGCCGTGCGCCAATTCGGTCCGTTACTTTCGGTCATAGAGTATGGTTTTGAACTTGCCAATATATCTCAACCCCGGGATCAAAAACAGTTACGTCACCCTCTTCTGAGGCCACGGTTTTTGCAAAGCGAACTGGCATTTGGGATTTCTCAAGTGTGAGCGTATCTTGGTTGACGGGAAGCTTGTAAAACTTTGCTCCGTTGAGGCTGCTGAAGGCTTCCAGTTTGTCCAGTGCGGCCTCTTCTTCGAACACATGCGCCAAAAGCGGCATGGTGTTCAGCGCTGTAAAGCAACCGGCACAGCCACAGGCGCTTTCCTTGTCATGATCAAGGTGTGGCGCGCTGTCTGTGCCTAGGAAAAACCGGTCATCGCCGCTGGTGGCCGCTTTGCGCAGGGCAAGCCGGTGTTCTTCGCGTTTGGCCACCGGCAAACAGTAGTAATGCGGCTTTATACCCCCAACCAATATATGATTGCGGTTTAAAAACAGGTGGTGGGTGGTGATCGTTGCCCCTAGACCGCTTGCGTTTGCATGCACATAATCAACCCCTTGCGCGGTTGTGATGTGCTCCATCACGACCCGCAGTTCTGGTGTGGCGCGCCGCAGAGGATCAAGCACGCGGTCAATAAAAACGGCTTCTCGGTCAAAGATATCAACCGCATCGTCGGTGACTTCGCCATGCACACAAAGCGGGCAACCGATATCGGCCATTCGCTCAAGCAAAGGGCTAACCCGTTCAAAGTTACTCACGCCAGAGGCTGAATTGGTCGTGGCGCCTGCGGGATATAATTTAACCGCGCGGATCAAACCGCTTTGAAAAGCCGCGCTTAAATCGTTGGGGTCCGTGTCCTCGGTCAGATAAAGAGTCATCAAAGGCTCAAAAGGCTGATCGTCGGGCAATGCGCTTAAGATCCTGTCTCGATAGGCGCTGGCCTGCGCAGCGGTGACCACGGGCGGCACCAAATTTGGCATGATAAGAGCACGGGCAAAATGCGCTGCACTGGAAGGTAGCACTGCCTTCAGCATGGCGCCATCGCGCAGGTGCAGATGTAAATCATCGGGGCGGGTCAGTTTTAGCATATCGGTCATGCGGCAGGCATTACACAAAGCTGATCGGTTGTACCAGTGCAGAGGGCACAAAACACATGATTTTGAAACCTTCGCTGTAGTTTTTTGAACGATCGCCCAAAGATGAAATTGTAAAGCGGCCATTTGCATGCGTTTTGGGCAGTTTTGGCATATTGTATTTCTCAAAATTAGCGTTTGATGCAACCCATGGGGTTGACCCGCAGAGCGCAAGATGCAGCTATAGCCCAAAGAGGTGAAAGAATGACACAAATTCAATCAATTGATGCTCTGCAAAACATGCTGGCTGCCCAAAATTACGTTGTCGACAGATCTTTGGCAACGGTGGTTTTTTTATCTTTGCGGCTTAATCGCCCATTGTTTTTGGAAGGCGAAGCCGGCGTTGGCAAAACTGAAATAGCCAAAGCCTTGGCTGTGGCATTGGACCGCTCTTTAATCCGTTTGCAATGTTACGAAGGGCTGGATGCGGCAACAGCTGTTTACGATTGGAATTTTCCGGCGCAAATGGTTGCAATTCGCACTGCCGAAGCTGCAGGCCGCGCAGATCGCGACGCGCTGCAGGCCGAACTCTTCAGTGATCAATACCTGATCAAACGCCCATTGCTGCAGGCCATGCAACCTGATGAGAAGGGCCCGCCCATTTTGCTCATAGATGAGTTGGACCGCACTGACGCCCCTTTTGAGGCGTTTTTGCTCGAAGCACTGTCTGATTTTCAAGTCACCATCCCCGAACTGTGCACCATCGCTGCGCCACATCCGCCGATTGTGATTGTGACATCGAACCGGACCCGCGAAGTGCATGACGCGCTCAAGCGCCGCTGTTTGTACCACTGGCTGGATTATCCTGATTTTAACCGTGAAATGGATATTTTGACCGCCCGCGTACCAGATGTCGCGCAAAACCTGAGCCAAGAGGTGGTGGCCTTCGTGCAGCGCCTAAGACAAGAGGATTTGTTTAAAAAACCCGGTGTTGCCGAAACAATTGACTGGGCCAAATGCCTGCTGGCGCTTGATATGATCGAATTAAGCCCCGAAGTGATCAGTGATACACTGGGCGCTATTTTGAAATACCAAGATGATATCGCAAAGCTGCAAAACTCACAGGCACGCCGCCTGCTTGAGGAGGCGCGCGCGGCTCTGGAACCGGCTTGATGCTTTTTCTTTGCCTAAATACTCAAATATGCGCCATGTCTTTATGCGCCAAGCCTGCGGCTTTAGAGGCAGCGCATGGTTGAATATGCTCCGCTCGAATTGCCTGACACGCCGCGGCTTGCCGATAACATCACCCATTTTGCCCGCGCATTGCGGCGCGCCGGCTTGCCAATCGGACCCGGGCGCGTCGGTGATGCCTTGCGCGCTGTCGAGGCTGCGGGCTTCACCGGTAAGCAAGATTTCTTTTGGACACTTCAAGCCTGCTTTGTATCCCGCCCCGAGCACCGTTCCATTTTTGCTCAGGTCTTTCGGCTCTACTGGCGCGATCCGCGGTTTTTAGAGCATATGATGGGTCTTTTGCTGCCTGCGGTGCAGGGGGGGCAAGAAGACCGCAAGCCGCAAGCGGGTGAAAAGCGGGCAGCGCAAGCCTTGCTTGAGAACCAAGCCCCCGAACTTCCGGCAGCGCCAAAATCTGAAAATGAAACTGAAATCGAGATCAACGCCGCGCAAACCATGTCGCCAAACGAACGGTTGCGGCATTTGGATTTTGAACAGATGAGCATTGCAGAAATAGCCCAAGCGAAATCCATGCTTGCAAGGTTAAAATTGCCTGTTAAACCGCTGATCAGTCGACGAACTGTTGCTGCTTCGCTTGGGCGCTGGGTGGATCGGCCCGCCACATTGCGCTCGGCCATCCGCCACGGTGGCGATTTGAAAAAATTGCATATGCGCAAAAGCTGTCTTCGCTGGCCAGACCTTGTGATTCTATGCGATATTTCCGGTTCAATGCGCCAGTATAGCCGGATGGTTTTGCATTTTGCGCATGCCGTTGCCAACCAAAAAGGCGCAGCATGGGCCAGGGGGCATAGCTTTACTTTTGGTACCCGCCTTACAAATATCTCACGCCAATTGCAGACTAAGGATGTTGATGCTGCATTGGCGGCGGCCGGGGCCGAGGCGAAAGATTGGGATGGGGGCACGCGTATTGCCGCCTGTTTGCATGCATTTAACCGCGACTGGTCACGGCGCGTGCTGGGCCAGGGAGCTTTGGTTTTACTCATAACGGATGGTTTGGAAACAGAGCAGGGCGCAGATTTATCGCGCGAAATGCAGCGGCTGAGGCTAAGTGCTCGACGCCTGATATGGTTAAATCCTCTGCTTCGATGGGACAAGTTCGAGGTCAAGGCAGGTGGGATAAAGGCAATGTTGCCGCATGTAGACAGCTTTCGGTCAGCGCATTCTATTGCGTCATTGCAAGAGCTTGCTACTGTAATCTCTGAGCCGGAAGAGTATGGTGAAAAACGCCGTTTGCTGTAAGTTCGCCAAAGCCTTAAAGGATGTTGCCTAGCATGAAAATACCTCAAGTTTTCACCTTTGATACAATTCCGGAACTGGCGCTTGATTGGCACCAAAAAGGTCGGGGCGCGGTTTTGGCAACTGTGGTGCAGACTTGGGGGTCGGCGCCGCGACGTATTGGGGCTCAGCTTGTGGTGAGCGGTGACGGCAATATGCAAGGCTCGGTGTCTGGCGGCTGTGTCGAAGGTGCCGTAGTGCTTGAGGCGCAGCAAGCGCTTTTGGATGGCCGCAGTAAGATTTTGGAATTTGGCATAAGTGACGGAGATGCCTTTGCAGTGGGTTTGGCCTGCGGCGGCACAATCCGTATTTTGCTTGAACCTATTGGCACTGTATTGCCTGAGCCAATGCTGAAAGAATTGGTTGAAGCCCGCGCACAGCGCCGCGCAGTTGCCTATGTGGTCAATATTCAAAACGAAACCCGAGCGCTTGAATATTCGGGGCATTCTAACCGGATGCAAATGGACCGGTCGGGCTTTGAGGAAGACGGGCAAACTTTTGTAGCTGTCCATATGCCGCCACTGCGGCTCGTGGTTGTCGGCGCTGTTCATATTGCCCAAGCTTTGCTGCCAATAGCCCGGATTGTCGGATTTGATCCGGTGGTGGTTGACCCTCGTGAGAGCTTTGCCTCACAGGAACGATTTCCAGATTTGAAAATTTTAAATGATTGGCCAGACGACGCTTTGCAAGCCCATGGGCTTGATGCAAGAACTGCAGTTGTTTTGCTGACCCATGATCCAAAGCTGGATGATCCTGCACTTGAATTGGCGCTGCAGTCTGAGGCTTTCTATATCGGTGCGTTGGGATCCAAACGCACACATGAGAAGCGCCGTGTGAGGCTGCAGGAAAAGGGGTTTTCCAAGGATCAGATTGACCGCATCAACGGGCCTGTCGGATTGAATATTGGTGCAGCGACCCCGGCGGAAATTGCGACCTCGATCATGGCTGAAATGATCCATTTTTTGCGGAGCGGCGGATGAAATTTGGCCCGGTTCCAACAAGAAAGGCCAAAGGCAGCATATTGGCGCACTCGATTGTCTGCTCTGGCCGCCGTTTGCGAAAGGGAATAATATTAGAAGATGCACATATCGCGCAGCTCTCTGCATCAGGTATAACCGAAGTGACAGTTGCAGAGATGCAAGATAATGATGTGCATGAAAACCAAGCGGCCGCCGAATTGGCCAAAGCTTTGGTGCCGGATGTCACGGCCGCAGGTTTAGAGTGCACCGCCGCCTTTACTGGGCGGGTTAATCTGGTGGCCACTGGCCCTGGTATTGTGGATTTGCAGGTCGAACGCTTGATCGCACTCAATTCGGTTGATCCTATGATCAGTTTTGCAACGGTTCCAAACTATCAGCAAATGCAAAAGGGCGGGCTTGTTGGAACAGTAAAAATCATCAGCTATGCAGTGGATGGCGAAAAGTTACGGTCCGCTTGCGCCTTGGGCGCGGGCGCGATCAAAATACTGCCGCCGCAAATAAAAACAGCGAGCCTAGTGGTCAGCCGCAATGCAAACAGCAATGATGAAAAAGGCATTTCTGCGATTAAAACACGGCTTGATGCATTGGGCATATCCCTTGAGAACGTTATTTTCACAGAGCATGAAATAGACCCCATGGCAAAGGCCCTTAGCGCCTTGAAAAGCGAGCTTTTGCTCATCTTGACCAGTTCTGCAACATCCGATCCTAATGACACGGCTCCTGCTGCTGTTCGCGCTGCTGGCGGCCAAGTCCTGCGGTTTGGCATTCCGGTTGATCCCGGGAACTTGCTGTTTTTGGCGAACATTCAATCTCGGCCGGTGATCGGTTTTCCCGGCTGTGTGCGGTCTCCTGCCTTGAACGGGGCGGATTGGGTGCTTTCGCAAGTGGCCTGTGGGATTTCGCTGGATGACAACAGCTTTGCCCAGATGGCCATCGGCGGCCTTTTAAAAGAAATCCCCACGCGTCCCCAGCCC
>CABZJG010000085.1 GCA_902525995.1 Paracoccaceae bacterium
ACAGTTTCAAATACAGACGTTAAATCCGTAATCAAGCGCGTGTCTTTGGCCTTTTTGATCGGCATTTTTGACTGCAATACTGCATCTCATGCCAAACCCGTTCCCATTTTTTCCGCCAGGCAAAAGGCCGCCCGCAGGTCCGGCACAATTTGGTGGCAAGATCCGCTTTGCGGCGCATTTTCGCCATCACAGATCAAAGCTCAATTGCTCAGAGCCGGGCTTTTGTTTGTGCAGGTTACGGCGGGGATGTGCGGGCCTTCGACTGGCGTGACGGGTGACGATTGATCCGGCTTTCTCGGCAAATCCTGCTTTTCTGCGTACATTCCATACCCGCTGGCGTGCGCTGCGCGTGGCGCTTGCCAAATCGACAACCGGCTTTGGATATACTGCTCCGACAACACGGCCCTCTCCATCCCAGCGCCAAGGCTCTTGTAAGAATTCGTCGGGCACCGGTGACAGCTCTGTCACCCAACGGCGGGTAAAAACGCCCTTCGGGTCTTGTTCAAGCCCTTGCTTGACCGGATTATAGATCCGGATCGTGTTGATCCCAGTGGTCCCCGATTGCATTTGCATCTGCGGCCAGTGAATGCCGGGTTCATAATCAGTGAACGCACGCGCCAAATGCTGTCCCGTTATGCGCCAGTCCAGCCATAGCTGATAGGAGGCAAATGACACAAGCATCGCCCGCATGCGGAAATTCAGCCAGCCGGTCTCATTGAGGTAACGCATACAGGCATCAACAAATGGCACCCCCGTTTGCCCGCGTTTCCAAGCTGACAGCAATACAGGATCAGCGGCCCGTGGGCGCAAATCTTCATAGGCGCTGTGCAGGCATCGGGTTTCGATATCGGGCTGGTCTTCCAGTTTTTGGATAAAATGATCGCGCCACGCCAGGCGTGACTGAAAGGATGCAAGACTGCCAAGCCAGCCATCTCGGCTGCCTTTCAGTTCCGCCTGGCGCCTGCGGGTGATTTGCACCGCTTCGCGCACGGTGATCACCCCATAGCTTAAATAGGGCGACAGACGCGAGCAGGCGGTCTCGGCTGAGACAGGAGAAGAGATTGCGCGCCGGTAACTTCGGCCGCGGCTTTGCAGAAACTCATCGAGCACAGCCTCGGCGCTGTGCCGGCCTCCGGTTTGCGGCGAGGCCGGAAAATCATCACGCAGTTTCAATTGCGCCGCACTTGGCAGCGGATCAGACTGCGCATGGGTTAGGTTTAACTTCGGCGGTTGCTGCGCCACCGCTGCACCCACAAACTGATCGCGGCGCTTTGCCCAGTCAGTGGCGCGCGCGCGGCCGCGCGTGACAACGGACTGTGGCACTTCGCGCCAGTTCACCCCATGCGCGCGGGTCCAGTCTGCCACTTTTTTATCGCGCTCAAAACTCCAAAGATTGCCAATTTCGCGATGACTGACCATACGCCTTACATCATATTGTTGCCGCAGTTTCTCAAGCGCGGGAACGGCTTCATCGACGCGAATGGTCAACGGACCGCCCAATCTTTTCAGGCGGATATCAAGATCGCTTAAGCATTGCAGAATAAACGCCCAATGCCGCCCTGATAGGTCAGGTTGCCGCCAATAGTCAGGCTCGACAATGTAAACCGGCAAAACAGCGCCCGGCAATTTAGCCGCCAGTTCCAAGGCCGCATGATCGCTCACCCGCAAATCGCGTTTAAACCATAGCAAAGTAACGCCATCAGGATCAAAAAGAGGCTGCGCGTCCTTTCGCATTGCGGATTTCAACTTTCAATCTATAAGTGTAACACGAATGTGGGACATTAATCCCCTATGCAGAGGTGTAGATAGGCCTCAAATTGGCGAAGGCAATTCCCTGATATTGGAGAGTGCAATGAAAGATGCGGCATCGCAAACCATTTACCTAAGCAACTATAAACCCCCCGCCTTTCTGGTTGACGATGTGCATTTGACGTTTCAGCTGGACCTGCGCAAAACACGGGTCATCAGCCGCATTTCTTTTTACCCAAACCCGCAAAGCGATGAGCATAAATTTACCCTGCACGGCGAAGACCTAAGCTTGATGAGCGCCAAAATTGACGGCAAGGATTGCGATGTCTCGGTTGAAAATGGCATTTTAACCGCTGCGGCCCCAAATAAACCGTTCGTGTGGGAAGCCGAGGTTGAGATCAGCCCTGAAACCAACACCGCGCTGGAAGGCCTTTATATGTCAAACGGCATGTATAGCACCCAATGCGAAGCCGAAGGGTTTCGCAAAATCACCTATTACCCTGATCGTCCGGATGTGATGAGCCGCTTTCATGTTCGCATCGAAGACAGCAGTGGAAGCTTGCCGGTGTTGCTGTCCAACGGCAATCCGGTAGCATCGGGCGACGGCTGGGCAGAATGGCATGATCCCTGGCCGAAACCGGCTTATCTTTTTGCACTTGTAGCCGGTGATCTGGTCAATCACCCCGGGCAGTTTACCACTGCATCCGGCCGTGATGTGACGCTGAACATCTGGGTCCGCCCGGGTGATGAGGATAAATGCAGTTTTGCCATGCAGGCGCTGATGGCTTCAATGCGCTGGGATGAACAGGTCTACGGGCGCGAATATGATCTTGATCTGTTCAACATCGTTGCCGTGGATGATTTCAATGCCGGCGCAATGGAAAACAAAGGGCTTAATATTTTCAACAGCTCCTGCGTTCTGGCCAATCCTGCCACCAGTACGGATGCCGATTTTGAAATGATCGAAGCGATTATTGCGCATGAATATTTTCACAACTGGACCGGCAATAGGATCACCTGCCGGGACTGGTTTCAGCTCTGCCTCAAAGAAGGTCTAACGGTGTTTCGCGACGCGCAGTTTACCGCAGATATGCGCAGCGCGCCGGTGAAACGCATTCAGGATGCCAACGGGTTACGCAATTACCAATTTCCCGAAGATAACGGCCCCTTGGCGCACCCGGTCCGGCCCGACAGCTTTGTCGAGATCAACAATTTTTACACCGCCACAGTCTATGAAAAAGGCGCCGAGGTGATCGGCATGCTCAGACGGCTGGTGGGGGATGCAGCCTATTCCAAAGCGCTCGACCTTTATTTTGAACGCCACGACGGCGATGCGGCAACCATCGAAGATTGGCTCAAGGTGTTCGAAGACAGCACCGGGCGCGACCTAAGCCAATTCAAACGCTGGTATGAGCAGGCTGGCACCCCGCGCGTGAAAGTCACCGACAGCTACGCTGATGACACCTATCAGCTTCACTTTAGCCAAAGCACACCGCCGACGCCGGATCAGCCGAATAAAGCGCCGCAGCTGATCCCGATCGCGGTTGGTCTTTTGGATGCGAACGGCGATGAAATTCACCCCACCACAGTGCTTGAGCTGAGCGAGGCAGAGCAAAGCTTTGAATTTAAAGGGTTGGCCGGTAAACCCGTTGCTTCGGTGCTGCGGGAATTTTCCGCGCCGGTCTATTTGGAACAAAATATTGATGAGGCACAAAGAACGTTTCTGCTGGCCCATGACACCGACCCTTTTAACCGCTGGGAGGCCGGCAATGCGCTGATGCAAAGCAGTTTGCAGCGCATGGCACAAAACAACACCCCGCCAGGCACCAGTTTGCTGGATGGCTTGCTTGCAGTGTTTCGGGATGAAAACCTTGATCCGGCCTTTCGCGCCCTGACCCTAAAGGTGCCGCAAGAGGAAGAAATTGCCCGCGCCATTCATGCGGCGGGCGCACATCCTGACCCCGATGCAATTTACCGCGCACGCGAGACATTTTTACAAGCCCTATCGCAGCATTTCCAAGATGTGCTACCGCGCATATATGCCCAGCATCAGGTGAGCGGCGCCTACCGGCCCGATGCGGCGCAATCGGGCGCGCGGGCGCTGAGCAATGCCGCCCTGAGCTTGCTCTGCCGATTAGACGGCGGCAAGGCTGCGGCGGCGCAGTTCGCTGCCGCAGATAATATGACCCAGCAAATCGCAGCTCTGGGCAGCCTTTTGCGCAGCGGGCGCGGCGAAGACGCGCTTGAGGCGTTTTACCAGCAATGGAAAAGCGAACGGCTGGTGGTGGACAAATGGTTTGCGATACAAATCGCCTGCGCCGCCCCCGAAGCTGCCGTCAGCTTGGCCGAGCAGCTGACACTGCACCCCGATTTTACCATTAAAAATCCCAACCGGTTCCGGTCGGTATTTCGACCTTTGGCCGGCAATTTTGCTGCCTTTCACCAGATCTCTGGCGAGGGCTATAAGATGATGACCGACTGGCTCATCAAGCTTGACCAGATCAATCCGCAACTGGCGGCGCGCGGCTGCGGTGTATTTGAAACCCTTGGGCAATTCGATCCGCAGCGACAATCCATGATCCGCGCCAACCTAGAGCGGCTTTTGGGCAGTGACGGGCTTAGCCGCGACAGCACTGAAATGGCCAACCGGATGCTCAAAGCGTAATTTTTTACGCAAAGCGCACCAGAGCGCAGTCTTCAAAAAGATCTGCAGGCAATCCTCTTTGTTGCCTGCAGTATGAGCACCGCTGGATCAGGGCTGGCGCGCCAATTTGACCTGCCGGTCATCGCCTGAATACACTCACCAGAACCGCGAATCTTTTCTATCTTTTTGACAGAATTAATCCGGCGTTTCGGGGCATCATCCTGCGTTAAGACCCCCTGAAAAAGCATAACTTTTGCTGTTCATCACCCGTGAACGCTCAATTAACCCCTCTGTTCTTCAACGGAAAAGCCCTGACAGAATTGCACTATTTAGGCAAAAACCGCCCGAACTTTGTAAAGAAACCGAACAATATCAGATAGCTTCACCAAATCCTTGGTGGCTTTCGTCGCGTCGTAAGCCCAGTTGCAAAAAAACTTTGTTTTTGATATTTTTTGGAAAAGACGAAATAGCTGTGACTTTGCCTTTTTTCGGTCAAAAACTGCTGGCAATACTAACATAGTTTCCGATGGCGAAGGGCACTTTTGGGGCGCATGACACAAGCAAAATATCTTTTCCGGAAGCTTCAGCACGCCATTGGCCAAGACACGCTAACGGCAGAAAGGGCGGTGATTTCAACCATCCAGACAGAGCCACGAACCGCGGTCACAGCGGCTGAGCTTGGCGCGAACCGCGGTCACAGCGGCTGAGCTTGGCACGCTTACACAACAGCTTGGCCTGCCGGTGATTGACAAATCCGAAGAGGAAATGGAACGCGCTTGGTATCTGCATCGCGGCCAGAAACTGGTGCGGCAGGAAAACTGGACACAGCTGAGTGTTGAAATTCAGCAATTTGATGAAATGCGCGCCCTGACCAGTGGCGGCACACCGATCAGCGAATTGCTCACCCGAGGGGCGCGCGGCGATATTGTCCAGCCGATCCGCAAATCGCTTGAAAATCGGGATACATCGCCCAAAACCGAAGGGCTGTCTGCCTATCAAGCCATTGCGGATGCCAATCCCAAAGATTACGGCATTGCTATGATCGTGGCCTACACGCATATGGATGCAGCTTGGGTATGGCAGCACTACAGTCCCCAGCCCGACGCTGAGATTAGTCTAAACGCCCAGCACCGCCATTTCAAAATTGCGCGCGCCCTGCTTGATCCGTTTGATGCCAACCGGCTCAATGCGCCGGCCTTGGCGGCGGCAAAATGTGCCGCTCTTCCGGCGCAGGAAAAGCCTAAAATCTCGCTGACCAAGCTTTATGAAACTTTGGTCAGCCTGGATCCAAAGACCGCACAGTATTTGCGCAGTTTTGGGGTAAATTTACTGCCCGGGCGTTTTGGCAGCTACGAGATACTGAATGCCTGGGCTCTTAAAGCTCTTGAACATACTCGCACGCTTTGGGGCACGGGTGCCTATGCTTGGGTCTATCTGGATGCCCTGCGTCAGGATGCCGGCGCATTTGGCGTGCTTGATCTCAATTTGTTCATGGAAGCTCTGATTGATATTCTTGATCGCTGCGGTGATCAGCATACTGCCAATCTTTTGGCAGCTTTTACCGCTGTAACGCTGGTGCAACCGGCCCCCGGATACGAAAGCCTTTTTGGACGGCGCAAGCGTTTGCAACTGAACGAAGCGGCTGATTGGATCATCGAAACACAACTGCGCGAAATTCACCCATTGGTCTGGGCTGATGCGCTGCCACGGAGCTTTGGTATTCCCGGTGATCTTGGAACCGAAGCGTGCAAAGATCTGGGACGGGAAACCGCAGTCCGAATTCTTGCCCACCGCCACAGTAAAAGCGGTCACTAGGCATTTCAGCCGGTGCAATGTGAAAACCAGCTGTCAGAATGCGCAAAGATGATTGAAACCCTGCGCTGGTTTGGCTACACCCACCCCTAACAACAAACAGCAGGTGACCGCTATGCTTGATCTGACCTATGAGGCCCCAAAACCGAAAACCATCGCCGGTGCGCAGCACGACTGGGAACTGGTGATCGGCATGGAGGTACATGCCCAGATTGCCTCAAACGCCAAACTTTTTTCCGGCGCGTCCACCGAATTTGGCAATGAGCCCAATTCCAATGTGGCTTTCGTGGATGCGGCCATGCCCGGGATGTTGCCGGTGATCAACGAGTTTTGCGTTGAACAAGCGGTGCGCACCGGTCTTGGGCTAAAGGCCGAGATCAACCTGCATTCGGCCTTTGACCGCAAAAACTATTTCTATCCCGACCTGCCGCCGGGCTATCAGATATCGCAGCTTTACCATCCGATCGTGGGCGAAGGCGAAGTGATCGTCGACATGGCCCCCGGCGTGGCCCGCAAGGTGCGCATCGAACGCATCCATATGGAGCAGGACGCCGGCAAATCCGTGCATGACATGGACCCCAATATGTCCTTTGTCGACCTCAATCGCACCGGCGTCGCGCTGATGGAAATTGTCAGCCGTCCGGATATTCGCGGCCCCGAAGAGGCCGCCGCCTATGTTGTCAAACTGCGCCAGATCCTGCGCTATCTGGGCACCTGTGATGGCAATATGCAAAACGGCAATCTGCGCGCCGATGTCAACGTGTCGATCTGCCTGCCGGGGCAATACGAAAAATATATGGAAAGCGGCGATTTTTCCTATCTTGGCACCCGCTGCGAAATTAAAAACATGAACTCGATGCGCTTTATCCAAGCGGCGATCGAGGTCGAAGCCCGCCGCCAGGTTAAAATTGTCGAAGCGGGCGGCACAGTGGATCAAGAAACCCGGCTTTATGATCCCGATAAGGGCGAAACCCGGTCAATGCGCTCGAAAGAAGAAGCGCATGATTACCGCTATTTCCCCGACCCTGATCTTTTGCCTTTGGAAATCGAACAGTCATGGGTGGATGACATCGCCGCCAATCTTCCCGAGCTTCCCGATCAGAAAAAAGCGCGGTTCATGGGCGATTTTGGCCTGTCGGAATACGATGCCAACGTGCTCACCGCCGAATTGGACGCCGCAGGGTATTTTGAAGCCGTGGCCGCAGGGCGCGATGGAAAAACGGCAGCAAACTGGGTGATCAACGAGCTGTTTGGCCGTCTGAAAAAAGATGACCGTGACATTACCGATAGCCCGGTCAGCCCCGATCAACTGGGCGGCATTATTGATCTGATAGCCAAGGGCGATATCAGCGGCAAAATCGCCAAGGACCTGTTTGAAATTGTCTATAGCGATGGCGGCGATCCGGCCGAGATCGTTGACGCGCGCGGCATGAAACAAGTTACCGATACCGGCGCCATTGAAGCGGCCGTGGATCAGGTCATCGCCGATAACCCTGCGCAGGAGGAAAAAGCCAAGGCCAATCCGAAACTGGCCGGCTGGTTTGTTGGTCAGGTGATGAAAGCCACCGGCGGCAAAGCCAACCCCAAGGCCGTGAATGAGCTGGTCAGCGCCAAACTGGGG
>CABZJG010000086.1 GCA_902525995.1 Paracoccaceae bacterium
CGGCTATCTTTCGTTCGACGTCATTTTGCATATTTTTGCAACAACTTTTCTAGAGTGAGTGCTCAAAAGCTAAAAAACGTTACTTTTTATATGGAAAGATATCAATCTGATTTATTTCTGTCGCATAATGGTCGTGAGTGCGGGGGGGGTATGATGCCAGTTTGTGTCAACGCATCAGTTCAAAATGTTTTATCTAAACACCCCCAAAACTTTTAACAACTTCGAAAAAACAAGGATTTGGGAGGCTTACTGCCCCCTTGTTTAAGCCTCGTATGACTTCGTCACTATTGGATCGGCATCGGAGATACCAGGTAAGGACCGAAAACAATATTCGGATAAGGGTGCAATGAAAATATTGCGAGAGAGAGATGTGTATTTGAATGTGCAAATGTTCGCAAAATGAGCAAAAAAAGAACCGAAAATCCTCAAAGCCATAGGGCCTGAGTTCTGGCGCCCAAATTTATTGTTACCGACTGTATAATTTGCTTATCCTTGAAAAACCCCGACTATAGCGTCAAACTCACCCAATGAAATTTAGATATGGTTGTGACTTCAAATGCAGCACAAAATAAATTGACCTTTCTAGTCTGCTTGGTGTCCGTGTTGGCAATGCTTAGCTTTGCGCTATGGCCAGTTTTTTTGACAGAACTTGGTGTCATTTGGCAGCTAAATAATACGGAATTGGGGTTAATCGGCGGCGCCTATTTTTTTGGTTATGTTATCGCCACTCCCTTTTTGGTCAGTTCGACAGACATTTGGGATGCAAAAAAAGTATTTATCACAGGCAGCCTAATCAGCTTTATAGGATGCTGTGCATTTTCCATTTTTGCCAGCGGATTTTGGAGTGCCTTGATTATCTGGGGCTTTGTTGGAGCGGGGCTTGCAGGAACTTACATGCCGGGCCTGCAGATATTAAATGCCCGGCTTGAAGCCGAAATGAGAGTAAAGGTGGTGCCTTGGTACACTTCATGCTTTGGCATAGGCACAGGGCTTTCCTATTACTTCATGAGCTATAACCTGACGAATTTTGATGCGCAAACTGCCGCAGCATTAGCCGCATTGGGACCATTATCAGCCGCCCTGATTACATTATTTTTTATTCCCTCGAAAAACCCAATGGCAGACCACAAGCCAAAGCGAAAGCTGCTCAACTTTAAGCCCGCGTTATCCCAACGCAGAACAGTTGCATATATTTTCTGTTATGGAGCACATAATTTTGAACTTTTTGCCTTTCAATCATGGATATTTGCCTTGCTGATTTTTCTTAAATCACAGAACAGCGGATTTTTTTCGATCAACAGCGCCGGGGCGCTGGTCACAATGATGACCCTTATTGGGGTTATCGTGTCCATCCTGGGCGCCAAGCTCTGCCTTCACTTTAATCGCAACAAAGTAATTGGAATAATCGGTTTGGGTGCAACCTTATTGGCCATTTTGTCTGCGCTGGTCTTACAGGGGCCACTCTGGCCTGCGATCTTGCTGCTCTTGCTGTACTATATGGCGATTATGATGGATTCAGGTGCTCTTACAGCGGGCGTCGTCAAAGAAAGCGATGACCAAAATCGTGGATCAATTCTGGCAGCCTATTCCATGTTTGGGTTCATCGGCTCGATCATTGGGCCACCGATGGTTGGATTTATTTTGGATTGGAGTGGCGGTCTAGAAAGCTATGCTGCGTGGAAATGGGGTCTTATTGCAATGGCGGCCGGATCTTTTGCCGTGTTCATCGTTCAAAACACGCTTTCCAAAACCGACCGTTAGTCGGTGACTAAAAGCCGAAACCTTAGCTTAAATTCAGGGGCAGCATTGTCGTTGATTTGATCTCTTCCATGCTAAGCAGGGCTGTCACATTATGCACCCTTACTTCTGAGATAAGTGCTTGATAAAATGTATCATAAGCACGGGCGTTCCTGACGCGAACTTTCAAAATATAGTCAATGTCGCCGGCCAACCGATGGGCCTCTTGAACCTCGGGGCGGTCACGAAGGGCTTTTAGAAATTGCGACTGCCATGCTGCATCATGTTCACTGGTACGAATTAAAACAAAAAAGCAGGCTTCGAACCCAAGCGTTTCGGCATCTAAAACCACAGTACTTTGTCCAATAACGCCAGCCTCACGAAGTTTACGAATCCTGTTCCAAACAGGGGTCTTGGATGAGCTGACTTTCTTGGCAATTTCGTCCAATGATTGACTGGCATCGTTTTGCAACTCGATGAGAATTTTCCGATCCGTTTCATCTATTCGCACTGACATTTCCAATTCCCCTTCTTACTTGGAACAAATCCGTTTAATTCCACCCATTTCAGAATTTAATTCCTTATTTAGCGGTGATACTGGCTATTACATGGGAATATTTCCTATATTGGAGGAAGAGTCAACTTGAACTGCGGGATGCCGGTATGGACCATTTTCCAATCTTTCTGTCGCTTAAGCAAAACCGTGTTGTCGTATCGGGGGGCGGTGAAGCCGCAAAGGCAAAATTACGACTCTTGCTGAAGACCTCGGCAAATATTGAGGTCTTTGCAGAACAGCCAGACCCAGAGATCACAGAATGGGCGCGCACCAAACGGCTGAGCTTAGTTCAAACACCACTTACAGCAGAGCGTATTCAAGGCGCAGCACTTTTTTATGCTGCCAATGAGGACGCAAGCAAGGATCACCGGGTCGCTGTTTTGGCCCGCTCGGCTGGGGTGTTGGTCAATATCGTAGATAATCTTCAAGATAGCCAATTCATTACACCGGCGATTGTGGATCGTGACCCGGTCACAGTTGCGATTGGCACGGAAGGCACCGCGCCTGTTCTGGCCCGGGCGATCAAAGCCGATATTGAAACCCGTCTGCCCAGCACGGTTGGAATTCTGGCGCGTTTGGCAAATTCTTTTCGCACGAAGGCAGAAGTTCTTCCATTTGGGCGAAAAAGGCGCGCGTTTTGGAGTGATTTTTTCTTTTCTGTCGGGCCGCGTGCTCTGGCAGATGGCGGCGAAGAGAAGGTAAAGAGTGTTCTTGCTGATCTGTTGGTTCGCCATCAAAATAGCCGTCAGACATCCGGTCACGTAGCCTTTGTTGGGTCTGGTCCGGGCGATCCAGAATTGCTGACACTCAAGGCGCGCAAGGCGCTGGATACCGCAGACGTTGTTATTTACGACCGTTTGGTA
The DNA here is from genome assembly GCA_902525995.1 of Paracoccaceae bacterium. Classification (GTDB taxonomy): domain Bacteria; phylum Pseudomonadota; class Alphaproteobacteria; order Rhodobacterales; family Rhodobacteraceae; genus CABZJG01. Next base: position 3,157 of record CABZJG010000086.1, read on the forward strand.
GGCGCCCCTATCTTAGAGCTGGCGCGCCGCGAAGCTATTTTAATTAACGCGGGCAAGGAAGGCTTTGGCGCTTCAACCTGTCAAAAAGATATCAACACTATGATTGTTGAGCATGCGGCATCAGGGGCGCAGGTTCTGCGCTTAAAAGGCGGGGACGCAACAGTATTTGGGCGCCTTGATGAAGAAATAGAAGCTTGCGATGCCGCCGGTATCAGCTGGCATATCGTGCCGGGCATCACTGCGGCATCAGCTTCTGTAGCGGCCATCGGTCAGTCCATGACCCGGCGGGGGCGAAATACATCAGTGCGGTATCTGACCGGCCATGACATGCGCGGCTTTGCGGATCATGATTGGGCAGACTTGGCCAAGCAAGATACTGTTGCCGCGATTTATATGGGTAAAAAATCTGCGCGTTTCATCCAAGGCCGACTGCTCATGCACGGGGCAGAGCGCAGCACGCCCGTCACTATTGTAGAAAATGCATCAAGACCGGACCAGCGCATTTTGGAAGCCACCTTAGATACGCTTCCGCATATTTTGGAAAAATCCAATGTTACTGGTCCTGCTCTTACACTTTATGGCCTTGCCCCTAGGGCAACCGAGGCTGATTTGATCACCAGAACATTGCAGGAGTTTGCTTAATGGCCCGCAGTTTTTCACCAAAAATAGTCACCGCAAACGCGCTGATCGAAGGGGATGTGATCTACCTTTCAGCCGACGACACGTGGACCCGCGATTTACAGTTTGCCGATGTCATCACCGATGAAGCTGATGCAGATGTTCGTTTGATCAGTGCAGCGTCGCAAACTTCTGTCGCGGTTGGCGTTTATCTCGCAGATATTGAAATTCACCCCGATGGTTTGAAAACCAAACATTTTCGCGAAGAGTTTCGCAAATTGGGTCCCTCCAACTACTTCCACGGCAAACAGGCAGGCTAATCCATGTATAAATATAATGATTTTGATGCCGCCTTTGTGGCTGAACGCAACAAGCAGTTCCGCGCTCAGGTCGAGCGCCGGATCAGCGGCGCGCTGAGCGAAGATGAATTTAAACCGCTGCGCTTGATGAACGGGCTTTATCTTCAGCTTCATGCCTATATGCTGCGCGTGGCGGTTCCCTATGGGACATTAAACAGCGGCCAGATGCACCAATTGGCAAACATCGCCCAACGCTGGGATAAAGGCTATGGGCATTTCACCACACGGCAAAATATCCAGTTCAACTGGCCACAGCTGCCAGATGTGCCTGATATTCTTGATGCGCTGGCCGAGGTTGAAATGCATGCCATTAAAACCAGTGGCAATACTGTGCGCAACGTCACGGCAGATCACCTATCAGGCGCAGCTGCGGATGAGTTAGAAGACCCGCGCCCCTATGCCGAATTGATTAGGCAATGGTCTACAGACCACCCCGAATTTCAATTTCTACCGCGCAAATTCAAAATTGCTGTCAGCGGAAGCGCACACGACAGAGCCGTGATCCGCGCCCATGATATCGGCTTGCGGTTGGTTGAAAAAAACGGCGACACTGGATTTGAAGTTATTGTCGGCGGCGGTCTTGGGCGCACTCCGATGATTGGTAAAATACTGCGGGCTTTTTTACCCAAAGCGGATTTGCTACCCTATATTGAGGCTACGATCAGCGTCTGGAACCTATTGGGCCGGCGGGACAATAAATATAAGTCTCGGATCAAGATCACGGTTCACGAACATGGCATTGATGAAATCAGCAAACTTGTAGAATCCCGCTTTAAAGAACTGCGGCCTAGCTTTAATGGCGCAGACCAGTCCTTATTTGATCACATCAAACCGGCGTTCGCAGCCCCTGCTTATAAGCAGCATAGCACAGAGCTGTTTGAACAAAATTACTCCAACGACCCGGTTTTCCGCGCGTGGGTTGATACGAATGTAACGGCTCACCAAAATGCCGAGTATGGAATTGCTACGATTAGCCTAAAGGCGCATGGCCAAACGCCGGGGGATGCCTCCGCTGAGCAAATGCACCTTATCGCCGATCTAGCGAAACGCTATGGCCATGATGAAATCAGGATCAGCCATGAACAGAATATTGTTTTGCCACATGTGCATAAATCCGACCTTCCAGCGGTGCATGCCAGCCTAAAGACTGCGCAACTGGCCACTGCAAATATTGGGTTGATCTCGGATATCATTGCTTGCCCGGGCATGGATTACTGTGCTTTGGCCACGGCGCGTTCGATACCCATTGCACAGCAGATCGCAACCCGATTTGATGAGCTAAAACTGGAGCATGATATTGGCGAACTGAAACTAAAAATCTCAGGCTGCATCAATGCCTGTGGTCACCATCATGTGGGCCATATCGGCATTTTGGGCCTTGATCGGGCGGGGGTTGAAAACTATCAAATCACCCTTGGCGGAGATGCCACAGAAACCGCGGCCATTGGCCAGCGAACTGGTCCAGGTTTTTCAGCCGATGACCTGCTACCTGCGCTTGAACGCCTGATTGCCGCCTATCTGGATCTCCGCAGCGAGCCAAAAGAGACGTTTTTGCAAACCTATCGCCGACTTGGGGCCACCCCATTCAAAGCCGCGCTTTACCCCGAGCGCGCGGTGCGGGCCAATGCCGCATAAATCAATCGCAGTCGACGTCGCTGCACTGAATAAAAAATATCGCCACCACAGCGCGACGGAAGTCTTGCAAGTTGCCCTAAAAGAATTGGCGCCGCGCAAAATTGCGATGGTATCAAGCTTTGGAGCTGAGAGCGTCGCTCTGCTGCACCTTTTGGCCATTAGTGATAATACGGTCCCCGTCCTGTTTATCGACACAAGACTGCTGTTTGCTGAAACTTTGGTGTACCAAGCAGATGTCAGCGAGAAGCTGGGCCTCAAAGACATTAGAATTTTGCGACCTACACGGCAAAGTATCACGCGCGAAGATCCCTATGGTGCTTTACGGTTTACAGATCCCGATCGGTGTTGCGACCTGCGCAAAACGAGAGTTTTGCAAGAGGCTCTGGATGGTTTTGGCGCTTGGATAACCGGCCGCAAAAGATTTCAAAGCGGAACCCGCAAAGAGCTGGATTTTTTTGAATACGATGCGGATCAAAACAAAATAAAAGTTAACCCGCTGGCGCATTGGTCTGCGGAAGATATTGCCACCTATATGGAAGAAAACCGCTTGCCCCGCCACCCTTTGATTGATCAGGGCTATCCATCCATAGGATGCGCCCCTTGCACCAGCAAAGTTCAGCCGGGCGAAGATCAGCGCGCTGGCCGCTGGCGCAATCACCCAAAAACGGAATGTGGCCTGCACATGGAAAACCAAGTGCAATCGCCGATAGGAGAAAGAGCATGACTGTAATTGTGACCGATGATGGGTTTCGCCCTGATACGTGGACTGAAAATGACGTCATTGATCTTGGCCCCGAAACGGACCCCGAGACCTTGGATATTAACCCCGCGATCAACAAAATTCGGATTGATTTTCCCAGTTTCGCAGACGGGCGCGGCTTTACTTTGGCGCGTCTGCTGCGTTTACGGGGCTATAGCGGAGAGCTTCGCGCCAAAGGGCATATAATTTGTGAACAATACGCGATGGCAAGGCGGTCTGGGTTTGATTCGGTCGAAATTGACCAATCTTTGGCGGATCGGCAACCCGAAGCATTGTGGCTCAGCCGGGCGAATTGGCAAAAACACGACTATCAAGAGCGTTTGCGCGCATCACGCTAGTAACTCCTTTTGAAACCGTTTAAACCCCCTGCAAAGAAAATATCAAAATGACAGAGCAACTTCCAGTGTCCAAATCAACCGCAACAAAGGCCGCCGCATTGCCTGACGCCCAAACCGTCACAGAGGTAAAACACTGGACGGATCGTTTGTTTTCATTTCGAGTCTCGCGGCCACAATCGCTGCGGTTCAGATCAGGCGAATTTGTGATGATCGGTCTGCTCAAAGACGATGGCAGACCGTTGCTTCGGGCGTATTCTATTGCCTCGCCCGCATGGGATGAAGAGTTAGAGTTTTATTCGATCAAAGTGCAGGATGGCCCGCTGACCAGCAGATTGCAGCATATCAAGCCCGGCGATCAGATTATTTTACGGCCAAAACCCGTGGGCACTTTGGTACATGATGCTTTGCTGCCCGGCAAGCGGCTTTGGTTTTTCTCTACTGGCACAGGTATTGCGCCCTTTGCATCCTTGATCCGCGAGCCGCAAACCTACGAAGACTATGAACAAATTATTCTCACACATACCTGCCGCGATGTAGCGGACTTGGAATACGGGCGTTTGTTGGTTGAAAGCCTAAAAGACGACCCTCTGATCGGAGAATTGGTTGGTGATAAGCTGGTGTATTACCCGACAACAACCCGTGAGCCCAGCGCAAAAACAGGCCGGATTACAGACCTTTTGACCTCCAAAGACGTTTTCAAAGACCTGGGAATTCAAACCATGCATCCGGATACGGATCGCGCAATGGTTTGTGGATCTTTGGGGCTTAATACCGACATGAAGGCAATCTTGGAAGGTTATGGCCTGCGCGAGGGCGCAAATTCTGATCCAGCGGAATATGTGGTTGAAAAAGCATTTGTCGGCTGATCAAAAGTCTGCGCGCTGTTGTCAGATCTATAATTTTTCGGAAAACAAATCCCAAA
>CABZJG010000087.1 GCA_902525995.1 Paracoccaceae bacterium
GATGCTGGACTATATGTCCGGGCGGTAAGGCCTTAACGGCGGGTTGGCCTTGTGCGCAGAAGATGCCTGTTCGGGCTTTTGAGAAACAGCATGGCCAAAAAGCCCTTTAGATCGGGCCGGTTTTCAAACCCAAAAAGCGATAGCACCATAGGCTAAATTAAGCAGCGCCTCGCAGTGATTTGGACCTTGTATATTTTGGCCAGCGGCGCTGACTGCTGCGCCATCAAAATGAACCATCTTGGCTGTGCTGGCCGCGTCAGAAAATAGGGGGGTTCGTCAGGTATGAGATTTGATTTTAAACGCCATAGATTGGCGATCGCGCGCTAAAGTGCGCGCTTCGGCTTGGCTCAGCGATAAAAGTGTGTCTTCTGGTGTGAGCCCTCTTGCCAAGGATTTTGACCAGATACGCCGGGCCGATGCCGGCGACCAGGGCAAGGCCGCTTCTGACAGCCATTGCCGTAAAGGGGCCGGTAGACTGTCAAACGCAGCCATAGGATCGTCAGCGCGGCGGCGGCGGCGCAAACTGCTCTGCCCCAAGTTCCGGCTCATATTTCTTCGTCCGGATCATCTACTGGGTCAAGCACCAAGACCAGCCGGGTTTCACCCGTGCCTTCGATTGGGGGCGATCGGTGCAACATTCCAGAGGGGCGCTGTTGCGGCCAAAGAGTGCCCCGAAGCAGGATCGGAGAACCGGTTTGAACCGTGAAGACGTGTTTGGGATCAGTGCCGTCAGTTGAAATCCCGTATTGCGTTCCGGTGCCTCTATAGGTGCAGACCAAACGCGCCTTGATCGCATCGATATGGAATTTTCGGCAGGCATTTGTGGTCACGACATCCAGCCTTAGGCGCAGGAACTTTGCGCCCGCAAGACCCGAAAATGAAGCGGCAAGGGATACGATATCCTTCTCAAGCCAGTCCCGTTCGGGCCCGGCCGGCAAGCCTGACATGTCGCACAGATGGCCAACCGTCTGCGCAAGTTTTTCCAGCGGTAGGATAACCCGGCCACGGGGCAGAACCTCTGGGTTCAAGCCATCGAGCCAGGTATGGATATTTTTAGGTGTTTGCCGACGCAAGATGGCAGCGCCACATTCGGGCCACAGAAGATCATCGAGTGACGCCGGAACATCTGCGCTGCCCACATCAATGGCCGAGCCTTTCAATGTCTTTGTGACAAAACTCATGCAGCATCCTCTGCACGTCGCCAGATCGGGAAGGGGTCTGGATAATCAGGCAGGTTATCTGGTCCGACCGCGGCAACGGCGGGAACAAGACAATTGTCCAAACGGGCCTTGAGGGCCGGCCAGTCGATGCCCGCGCCGATAAAGACAATTTCTTGGCGGCGGTCACCCCAGGGGTCTTGCCAATGCGCTTTCATATAGGCTTGTGCGCTCTCATGGGTCGGCCGCCTGTCTTCGGGAACTGAAGCCCACCACGTGCCCAGCGGCTTAATACTTGATAGGGCCCCTGCCAGTGAAAATTCTGCAACCCAATCGGGCCGTGTGGATATCCAAAAATGCCCCTTTGCCCGGATCACACCCGGCAGTTCGCCATTTAGAACTTCAAGAATGCGGTCCGGCACAAACGGGCGCCGCATCCGATAAACGTATGAGGACACGCCGTATTCTTCGGTCTCGGGAACATGCTCTGCAAACCCATAAAGCTCTTTGGCCCACATGGGATGCTCATGCGCTTGATCAAAATCGAAAAGCCCAGTGTCGAGGATTTTTTCGGCAGCAACCGAGGAATGGTTGGTTTCGATGATCTCGGCATCGGCGTTGAGGCTCCGGATGACCTTGCGCGCTGCGTCCAATTTGGCTTCTCCGGCGTCCTCGGCCTTGTTAAGGATCACCACATCAGCGAATTCAATCTGATCGGTCAACAAATGTACCAAGGTCCGCTCATCTTCTTCGCCCATGGTTTCACCACGATCCCTCAGAAAGTCATGCGATGAGAAATCGTTCAGAAGGTTTACGGCATCAACAACCGTCACCATCGTGTCAAGCCGCGCCAAGTCAGATAGGCTTTCACCATACTCATCACGAAAATCAAAGGTTGCAGCCACTGGCAAGGGTTCGGAAATGCCGGTCGATTCAATCAACAGATAATCAAACCGCCCATCCGCAGCGAGGCGCCGAACTTCTTCAAGCAAGTCGTCGCGCAAAGTGCAGCAAATGCAGCCATTTGACATCTCGACCAATGTTTCATCCGTGCGGCTAAGTTCGGTGTCAGCCCGAACAAGATCAGCGTCAATGTTCACTTCAGACATATCATTCACGATCACGGCAACCTTGCGGCCCTCTCGATTGTTTAGCACCCGGTTTAAAAGCGTGGTCTTACCCGCACCTAAAAAACCGGAAAGAACAGTGACGGGAAGACGGGTATCTGACATGGGTATGCTCCAATGGCTGCCTAGCAAGTCACGTAACTTATACTGTTACTAGACGAATGCAACAACTATTGTTACATGTAATGCTTGCCAGGAGAAAAATTTCACATGAAGCGCAACAGCCGCCTATCGCTCGCCCTGCACACGCTCAGTCACATGGCCGGGGATCCAGGCCGCGTGCGCACATCTGCGGAGATTGCAGATCATGCTGGCACGAACCCTGTTGTTGTGCGACGCGTGTTGGGGCGGCTTCGTGAAGCGGGGCTTTTGACATCTGAAAAAGGGCACGCAGGCGGCTGGCGGCTGGCGCGCGATCCAAAAAATATCAGCCTTGCGGATGTGTATCTTGCTTTGGACGAAAGCCTTATTTCGACCGGAACCGAAAATCACACCCCTGCGTGTTCGGTAGAGCATGCACTGCAGCGCCGGGTTTTAAGTGTGATGGAAGAAATCGAACAAAGCCTGATCGAGCGGTTGAGTGAAACAACCATCTCCGAGGTTTTGGAGGTTTAGCCAATAGCCTGCGACCTGCAATTCATAGCAGATGGCAGGCTGGCATAGGGGTCATATTTTTGACATCTGGCGATCTTGGTCAAATGAAAAGCCGGGGCCCTATACCACAGCTAGAAACAAATCCCGCAGCGCAGTATGGGTCAGCGGCCTTGGGTTGCCGCCGCAGAATGGATCATCGAGCGCGCCGCTGATGAGAGCCTCAAGCGGTTCTGTGGTAGCTCCAAGCTCTGCTAATTTACGCGGAATGCCAAGTCCGTCATTAAGGTCTTGGACAAACCGGCAGAAACCGTCAAATCCACCCGCGATCCCAAGATAGGCTGCGGCCTGATCAAACCGCGGGGCAATTGCAGGGGCATTAAAATCCAATACAGCAGGCATACAGACCGCATTCGTGGTGCCATGGTGGGTTCCAAACATTGCCCCGATGGGATGGCTCATGGCATGGATTGCGCCAAGCCCCTTTTGAAACGCTGTCGCCCCCATCATTGCGGCGCTCATCATCTGGGCGCGGGCCTCGATATCCTGGCCGTCGCTGTAGGCGCGCGGCAAGTACTCTTTGACCAAACGCATCCCTTCCAGCGCTATGCCTTGGCTCATGGGATGATAATGCGGGCTGGAAAATGCCTCAACGCAATGGGCAAAAGCATCAAGCCCGGTGCCAGCGGTAATGGCAGGCGGCAAACCCACCGTCAGCTCGGGGTCGCAAATCACCACTGTGGGCAGAACCTTGGGATGAAAGATGATTTTTTTGACATGGGTTTTTGCATTGGTGATCACGCTGGCGCGGCCGACCTCGGATCCGGTGCCAGCGGTGGTTAGCACCGCGATAATCGGCGCAATGGCACCACTGTCGGCGCGGGTCTACCAATCGCCAATATCTTCAAAATCCCACACCGGCCGGCTTTGGGCCTGCATAAAGGCCACCATCTTGCCCAGATCGAGGCCCGAGCCGCCGCCAAAGGCAATCACCCCGTCATGGTTGCCCTGCCGATAGGCCGCAATCCCTGCGTTCAGGTTTTCCTCTGTTGGATTTGGATCAACCTCACTAAACACAGCGCCGCCCAGCCCGGCGGCCTGCATAAGGTCTAAGGTTTTTTGGGTAATTTCTAAACTGGCCAGCCAACGGTCAGTAACCAGCAATGGCCGCGCAATGCCCGCCTCGGCGCAGGCAGAAGGCAATTCTTGGATGCGGCCAGAGCCAAATTTAATCGCAGTTGGGTAAGACCAGTTGGCGGTAAATGTCATGGTATTGCTTTCTATATTTGGGAAAATAAGGCCACCATCTGTGGGACAATGCAAGCCTTGAATTTGGCAGGGCCGTCAGTCCGTTCCCAAATACGCTGCCAGTGCCGGCGGCGGGTTTTGCAAAAGACCCTCTGTCTGCTCTGCCGGATGTGCCGTGCCTTCGGCCACCACAATGGTTTTTTCCGCAATGCGCAGCGCATCGGCAGGATCATGGGGCACCATCATCACAAGGCTGCCCCGCTCGCGCGCCAGCTCGCCAAGCAAATCCAGCATTTCAGCCTTGAGCGCCGGGCCAAGGGCCGAAAATGGCTCGTCCACCAGCAAAATTGGTTTGTCCTGCAGCATCACCCGCGCCAGAGCCACGCGGCTTTGCTCGCCACCCGACAGCTGCGGCGGTTTTTTTGTCCCAAACCCGGCCAGACCGACCCGCTCCAACGCCGTTTCGACCTGATCGGTTTGATCGGCGGTCAGCTTTGCGCGGCGGGTCAGTGCCAGCGCAATATTGCGTGCAGCGCTCAGGTGGGGAAACAGATTGTTGTCCTGAAACAGCATTGCCATCGGGCGCTGGGCTGGCGGCAGTGCCGCAATATCGCGCCCCTCCCATAAAATCTGCCCCTCCTGCAGCGCAAGAAATCCCGCTATTGCAGCAAGCAGGGATGATTTGCCCGCACCAGAGGGCCCCATCACCGCATAGATGCCGACCTCAAGCGGCGGCAAAGATGCGGTTAGGTGAAATCCGCCTTGGGCAATGTGGACGTTGTTAATCTTGAGCACCATACCGCCCTACCCTGTCAAATAGCCAAAACAAACCCAAGCTGAGTGCCAGCAAAAGCACCGCTGCTGCTGCGGCCTGATCCATCCGATAAGACCCCATGAGCTGATAGAGTTTCAACGGCAAAGTCGCCCGCTCGGCGTCCCCGAAAAGCGCAATCACGCCGAGATCACCCATCGACAAGGCCGCCGTTAATCCTGCTGCAAATCCAAGGGGCCGGCGCAAACGCGGCAGCATAACCCAGCGAAACCACCCACATGCGCCAAGATCAAGCGCTGCCGACAGGCGGGAAAAGTTCTGCTCGACCGCCTGCACCTCAGGCCGCAGGATACGCAGCGCAAAGGGCAAGCTCATCAACGCATTGACGCATAGGGTCACCCCGAGCGCCACATCAAACGGATTGACATAGGGGCGCACAATTAAAAACAATCCCGTGCCCAGCACCAAAGGCGACACGGCGATGCCCAAGGTTGCAATCAACTCGCCCCACCGCGTCGCCAGCGGCAGCGCAAAGCACAAGCACAGCAGCGTGGCGCCCAGCGCAAGCGCAAGCGAGCGCAGCGCCGCAAGCCAGACCGGCGCCCCAAGATCGGTAAGACCGGCAGCCCCCTTGATGAACAGCAGCGCCAAAGGCAGGATTAAAAACAACATAGCGCTAAAGATCACACCTGCATCAATGCAGCGTTCCGACAAGGGCCGAAGCGCAGCCGTCGCCGGCCGGTCCAGCCCGATACCCAAACGGTCATGACCTGCCAGCCAAAGCGCAACACCGGCCGCACCAACCGACAAAAAGAGCTGCACCAAGCCCAGAAGGGCGGCGGTGGCAAAATCAAACTCAAAGCGAAAGGCCTGATAAATTGCCAATTCAATGGTGGTGGCTTTGGGCCCGCCGCCCAAGGTGAGCGCCACCGCAAAGCTTGACAGGCAAATGACAAAAATCACCGCAAAGGCCGAGGGCAATATCCGCCGGATCATCGGCCATTCGATTAGATAAAACCGCGCCATCGCCCCAAGCCCAAGGCTTTGGCCCAAGCGGATGCGCTCGGATGGCAACGACATCCACCCCAAAAGAATCATCCGCGTGGCCAAGGGCAGGTTGAAAAACACATGCGTCAACAGCACACCTTGAAGCCCGTATATGGACAGCGGCTCAAACCCCAGCGCCCGCAGCCCGTCGTTCAGAAGCCCGTTTTGACCAAAGATGGCAATCAAGCCAAGCACCGCCACAATGACCGGTAAAATAAACGGCGCGCCCAAAAGCATGATGGTCACATCACGCCCCCAGAAGCGGCTTCTGGCCAGGGCGCGGGCCAGTGGAATGGCCAAAACCACAGAGAGCGCCGCCGACAGCGCGGCCTGCATCAGCGTAAAGCGCAGCGCGGCCCACTCGGCGGCGCCAAATCGCGCCGCAGCGCTGGCATTATGCCAGACCACCACAAGCGGCGCGATCACAAACGCGGCCAGCGCCGCGCCCGCAATTATTTGGACAGCGCGCGGCGCCATTCCTCGATCGTTTCTGCACGCAGATCTGCGGCTTCTTTTTCGGAATAAAACAGAACCTTTTGCGGCAGTGGAAGCTCTTGAAACGCCTCGGGCCAGTCCGACACCGGCAGCGCTGCAGGCAGTGACCAATTGCCTGTGGGGATCAGATTTTGAAACGTATCAGTCAGGATAAAGGCCAAAAACGCATCTGCCAGTTCGGGGTTGTCAGTGCCGGCAATTTTCGCTGCCAGTTCCACCATGAAATAATGCCCTTCTGGAAAGATCGCGGCTTTCTTGGTCAGATCACCCTCTGCAACGATGTGATAGGCGGGCGATGTGGTATAGGACAGCACCATATCCGCTTCGCCGTCTGTAAAGAGGCCATAGGATTCAGACCATCCTTTGGTCACGGTTAGGATTTTAGGTGCCAATTGCTCCCACACGCTTTCGGCGCGGTCGCCGTAAACCGACTTGACCCAAAGCACCAAGGCAAGGCCCGAGATCGAGCTGCGCGGATCCTGGATCACCAGTGATAGACTATCATCAGCAGCCAGCAATTCATCAAAGGATTGCGGCGCGTTCGGCAGGCTTTCGGTGTTATAGATGAACGCCGTGTGGCTATAGTTGAACGGCAAGAACACCTCATCCGTCCAGTCCAGTGGCAGGGTCAGCTTCGCCACATCCTGCCCGTGCGGGGCAAAAAGACCGGTTTCACGCGCCTTTTTGGTGATGTCGGTGTTAAGCCCGATCACCGCATCGGCGTCTGTCCGTGCGCCTTCCAATATAATGCGGCCCAGCACATCGCCGGTTTTGAACTGCAAATCACAGTCGCAACTGGCCTCAAACGCGGCTTCGATTGAAGGGCCCGGACCCCACTCTGAGGCAAAATAATCCGGGGCGTAAACTGTTAACACAGGGGTGTCTGCCAGCGCTGCGCTGGCTGTCAAAAGAGCCGCTGCAAATGTAAGGTTTTTCATTTCTCACTCTCCATACATGCGACGGGCGGAGTGGGCTTGGCGATCTGCCGTACCTTTCCTCCGCCGGTCCTAACCGATTCAGGTTCAACGGGTTCGCAAAATGCATCTCAGCCACAAGGGCTCCCCGAGGTAAAAAAAGGTGTAATATGTCTGGTTTGGGAACACAAGCGCTCTATCGCAATAGCCAAATTTGTGCTAAGGTAAGATATTCCAAC
>CABZJG010000088.1 GCA_902525995.1 Paracoccaceae bacterium
CAAGCACATCATCCCGTGCAAACGCACGTCGGCGTGAGCTCTTTTGAAAAGTCGCTTAGCGAAATGCTCGCCTTAGATGAAGCCGCGCAAAATCGGGCTGAAACGCATAGCGCGGCAGATCAAAGCCACCTCACAACTCCACAGCATGCAACAGCCCATCAAACCCCACCGGCGCAACCACGGCAACAGGTTTTGCGTGAAGAGCAGCAGGATGTTTCGCGATTGCTGCAGCAAACCGACCAAAAAATGGCGCAACCTGGACAAAGTCGGAAGCGTAATGCCTTGGCGCATTTGCGCGCTGCGGTCGCTGCAAATAGGGGCGCGCACCTAACAGGCGCTTTGCAAACCGACACTTTAAAGATGTCGAAATCAAGCACCTTGTCTTCGCAAACCTGTCTTCCGCAAGAGGGTGTAAAAGGAAAAAACAACGACCATCCGATGCTAAAACCACTTCGATTGGTAGAAAATCAACGCGTTGACACCCTCAACGCGTTTGCAGAAGAGACAACTGAGGATAGCACCGTCCAAACACCAATGGATTTTGCCACCTATGCACACAAAGTTAAGGCCACCACCCTTGAGGCCCAGATAGAAGCAGCCGCAAGTTATTTATCGCTTGTCTTAAGGCGCAACTCCTTTGCCCGCCGACTTGTTTTTGCACAGGTCCGCAAGGTTTATGAAAAGCCCTTTCACCGGCGGATCTCCATTGCCATTTTCACCAGTTTGATCAAACGCGGCAAAATAATTAATCTCGAAAATGGAAGATATGAAATCTGCAAAGATAGGATTGGCTTTCAGTTGCCCCACCCGTATGTCCACTAATGCGAGGGGCAAGCGATGCGCTCAATCTGCCGGTTACTGGTTGGGGTCAGCTTGCCCGATGCCGCGAAAAATGAATTTAAACGGCAGCGCCCAAAGCACTCCCAAAGATACGTAAATAAGCAACTCAAGCCAGATTGGCGGGCGATTGAATAATCCGATAACGCCGACAGCAACCACCACATACAGCGGCAGGCCGATCAATAAAATCACCAGTGACCAGCGGCGGCGGGCTTTGTAACTTAGGGCCATGTCTTCTCGCAGTTCGGTTAGTCTTGAAACGGGTCAGTGACCAGAATCGTATCCTCACGCTCTGGTGAGGTTGAAACTAGCGCGACCGGACATTCAATCAACTCTTCCACGCGGCGCACATATTTTATTGCGTTGGCGGGCAGATCTGCCCAGCTTCTAGCGCCCTCTGTGCTGTCGGACCAGCCGTCTATTTCTTCATATATCGGCACGCAGCGCGCCTGCTGATCCGCCGCAAAGGGAAGATAGTCAAGCGTCTTTCCGTCTAGCTCATATCCCACGCAGATTTTTAGCGTCTCAAAACCGTCCAGAACATCCAGCTTGGTAAAGGCAATGCCTTTCACGCCCGATGTAGCGCAGGTCTGGCGCACCAAGGCGGCATCAAACCAACCACAGCGGCGTTTGCGTCCGGTCACCACGCCAAACTCATGGCCGCGCTCACCAAGCCGCTGGCCATCCGCATCATCAAGCTCGGTCGGAAACGGGCCTTCGCCAACCCGCGTTGTGTAGGCTTTGACAATGCCAAGCACAAAATCAATCGATCCGGGCCCCATGCCCGACCCTGTTGCCGCTTGGCCTGCAATCACATTGGACGATGTCACAAAGGGATAGGTGCCAAAATCAACATCCAACAGGCTGCCTTGGGCGCCCTCGAATAATATCCGTTTGCCGGCTTTGCGCTCTTCGGCCAGCACTTTCCAAACCGGGGCCGCAAATTGCAATACCAGCGGCACGATCTCATTGAGCCGCGCAAGCAGCGCGTCGGTATCCACTTCGGCCATGCCCATACCGCGGCGCAGGGTATCATGGTGCACCGCCAAGCGATCAATGCGTGCTTTAAGGGTTTCGGGATCGGCCAGATCGGAGACACGAATCGCGCGGCGGCCAACTTTATCTTCATAGGCCGGGCCAATACCGCGCCCCGTGGTGCCAATTTTGGCAACTTTATTTTGCCCTTCGCGGGCCTGATCCAGTTCGGAGTGTACCGGCAATATCAGCGGCGTGTTTTCTGCAATCATCAGGTTTTCGGGCGAAATTTGCACCCCTTGGCCCTGCAATTTGGCGATCTCTTCTTTCAAATGCCATGGGTCTAGAACCACACCATTGCCTATGACCGACAGCTTGCCGCTGCGCACAATACCCGAAGGCAGCAAAGACAGTTTATAAACCTTACCGTCAATCACCAGAGTATGGCCGGCATTGTGACCGCCCTGAAAGCGCACAATAACATCAGCACGCTCGCTGAGCCAATCCACCAGTTTTCCCTTGCCTTCGTCGCCCCACTGGGCGCCAACCACGACGACGTTCGCCATTTTTGACCTTTCCGATCTGCGTCAAACCCGCGTCGGTATAGCGGCCCTCGCCGCGCTAGAAAACCTCGAAAAGCACCAAACCGGTTTATTTTTTAATTTTAATGGCAACCGGGCTGCCGTGGGGTGTGCTCAAATAGGCTTCTGTCCATGCAGCGTGCAAGTCAGATAACTGTTGCTGGTCCTTTGGATCGCGCTCGACCAGCAGCGCTTCGAGCGTTTCCAGCCACGCGGTAAAATAATCGTCACCGCCATTAAGCGCATGGTTGGCGCCATTGTGTTTGAGCCTTGCGCCAAAGCGTTTGGTCCATTCGGGCCAGCTAAAAAGTCCTTGCGCGTGCAGTGCCACGCTTAGCGCAAAAAGCTGAGCATGCCATGGCTGTTCAAAAACAGGCTCCGGCGCAGCTTGCATTACATCGGGTCCAGATAACTTTGCCATAGATCAAGCATCACTTCGTCGTCGGGGTTTTCGGCATGCGCCCAAAGCACATCGGCCCGAAAGGCCACGCAGTAAAGTGGCTCGGGCGCTTTGCCCTGCCCATGCGCATTGGCATCCGGAAAAACATGTGCGCCGTAATACTGCACGATACGGCCGCTTTTTCCGGCAACATAGGATGGCAACCGGCTGTGGCCTCCGTTGATCATCTGGTTTTGCCCCGACCCCGCGCGCACCGCATCGCCAATAGCAAAACGGGGCTTTTTATCACTCTCGCGTTCGGTAGGACCCCCGCTTGATAGAACTTTGGCCACTTTATCGGGCGTCAACCGACGCGCCTGAAGCGGCGATGCTTCGCCATCTGCCATTGCGCTTTGCAGTTCAGCGCGGCTTAGAACGTCATGCTCAACCAGCATATTGCACAGCGCTGATATCCATTTTTCGTAATAGGAAAACACCGCATAATCAGCCGGCAGCAGCCGCTCGTGCGAATGGCGCGATGCGTCCAGTGTCCACAGGCCAAGGCTGCCGGCCGCCAGCGTTACCGCCAAAGCGCGCGCGTGCCACTCTTCGGCAAAAACCGGCGCATCTGCAGGTTCGGGAACCACCGGTCCATCGCCAAAGCGGCCGCCCATATCATGCAGCCGGCTCATGACGGACCCGCGACCAAACCGGTGCCGATCATCGCATCACGGGTGATCAGCTTTGCCAGCGCGTCAACGCTCCACCCTTCGGTGCCTGCGGGCCTTTGCGGCACCACCAAATAGCGGATTTCTGAGGTACTGTCCCAAACCCGAACCGCGACATGATCAGGCAGAGTGACGCCAAATTCAGCCAGCACCTTACGCGGCTCGCGCACAGCCCGAGCGCGGTAGGCATCGGATTTATACCAGCCCGGAGGAATGCCCAAAAGCGGCCATGGATAACAACTGCACAAGGTGCACACAACCAGCTTGTGCACGCTATCTGTATTTTGAACCGCCACAATATGTTCGCCCTGACGGCCATAAAACCCCATCTGCGACACGGCCGCTGTGGCATCTTTGAGCAGCAGATCACGAAACGCATCATCGCTCCAGGCCCGCGCCACCACCTCTGCGCCATTCTGGGGACCTATTTTGGTTTGATAAGTGTCAATAATTTCATCAAGCGTAGCCGGATCAACCAGCCCTTTGCCTATCAAAAGCGTCTCAAGCGCTTTGACCCTCAGCGCTGGATCAGAGGGCAAAAGGCTATGCGGCTGGTCATGGTCATGGGCGTCATGTGGCATAGGGCCACTCTGCGAAAAGGATTTGCCCGGGTCAAGATGGTATTGCCCCTTGCCTCTGAGGGAAAACTTTCCTATCTAGCGCCTAACAGCGATACGCGAGGCTCTATGGAAAACGTCGTTCTTACTATCCACCTGCTGCTGGCACTGGCTTTGGTCGGTGTTGTGCTGCTGCAACGCTCAGAGGGCGGCGGTCTTGGACTTGGCGGCGGCGGTGGCGGTGGCGGCGGCGTCATGTCGGGCCGCAGCGCAGCCTCGGCCCTGTCAAAAGTCACTTGGATTTTGGCAATTGCCTTTATTATTACCTCGCTCAGCTTAACGGTGATTGCCGCGCGCAAATCATCCGGTGCCTCAGTGATCGACCGATTGGGAACACAAAGCACAACAGGTGCGGCAACGACCCCTGCGTTACCCGATGCTGACGCCTTGTTGCCACCCGATCCAGAAGACACAGCGCCACTGGTTCCAAGCGCCGACTAATACACTACCGATTGATGCTATTCATAAGACCGCAACATTATGTTACGGTCTTATTGCATTAAGGATGCGAATCCTATATGAGTTTAATCCCGGGAACCTGCGCCAATTCGGGCATGTATGGGCAGTTATTTTGCGCGGCACGCGCAATGAATATCACGGGGGGGAGCCTTGGCTCGATTTATTTTCATTACCGGCGGTGTGGTTTCTTCATTGGGCAAAGGTCTGGCCTCGGCGGCTGTTGGTTCTTTGCTGCAAGCCCGCAATTATAATGTGCGGCTGCGCAAACTTGACCCCTATTTGAATGTTGATCCAGGCACAATGAGCCCCTTTGAACATGGCGAGGTTTTCGTCACCGATGATGGGGCAGAAACCGATCTGGATCTTGGGCATTATGAGCGTTTTACCGGGGTTGCGGCCCGTAAAACCGATTCTATTTCCTCGGGGCGCATATACTCAACCGTTTTGGAAAAAGAACGCCGTGGTGATTACCTTGGCAAAACCATCCAGGTGATCCCCCATGTGACCAATGAGATTAAAGACTTCATTTCTATTGGGGAAGATGAAGTGGATTTCATGCTGTGTGAAATCGGCGGCACTGTGGGCGATATCGAAGGCCTGCCGTTTTTTGAAGCCATCCGTCAGTTTTCCCAAGATAAACCGCGCGGGCAATGCATTTTCATGCATCTGACGCTTTTGCCCTTTATCAAGGCCAGCGGCGAGCTGAAAACGAAACCGACCCAGCACAGCGTCAAAGAGCTGCGTTCGATCGGACTGGCCCCCGATATTCTGGTGTGTCGCTCGGAAGGTGAAATCCCTGCAAAAGAGCGCGAAAAACTGGCGCTATTTTGCAATGTACGTCCTGACAGCGTGATTGCAGCGCAAGATCTAAAGTCAATTTATGAAGCGCCTCTGGCCTATCACCGCGCAGGCCTTGACCAAGCCGTTCTGGATGCCTTTAGCATTGACCCTGCCCCGAAACTAGACCTGAGCCGCTGGGATGATGTGGCAGATCGGATTTATAACCCTGAAGGTCAGGTCAATGTGGCCATTGTCGGCAAATATACCCAGCTTGAAGATGCCTATAAATCCATTGCCGAAGCGCTAACCCATGGCGGGATGGCCAATCGGGTGCGGGTGAATGTGGAATGGGTGGATGCGGAAATTTTTGAAACCCAGGATGTCGCGCCGTTGCTGCAAGGGTTTCATGCGATCTTGGTGCCCGGCGGGTTTGGCGAACGCGGCACCGAAGGCAAAATAAAAGCGGCGCAGTTTGCCCGCGAACATAAAGTGCCGTATTTGGGTATTTGCCTTGGCATGCAGATGGCGGTCATTGAAGCCGCCCGCAATGTCATCGGTGTCAGCGACGCCGGATCAGAAGAATTTGACCATGAGGCCGGCGGAAAGCGCTTTGAGCCGGTGGTGTATCACCTCAAAGAATGGGTGCAGGGCAATCATAAAGTTGCGCGCAAGGTGGATGACGATAAAGGCGGTACCATGCGGCTGGGCGCCTATGACGCCAGTTTGAGCCCCGGATCGCAAGTGGCCGAAATATACGGCAGCACCGAAATTGATGAGCGTCACCGCCACCGCTATGAAGTGGACATCAAATATCGCGAACAACTCGAAGCTGCTGGCCTGCGGTTTTCGGGCATGTCCCCCGATGGGCGGTTGCCGGAAATTGTCGAATGGACGGATCATCCGTGGTTTATTGGCGTCCAGTTCCATCCTGAGCTAAAATCGAAACCCTTTAAACCGCACCCTCTGTTTCAGGATTTTATTCGGGCCGCCAAAGAGATTTCCAGACTGGTTTGATCTGGTTGCCCCGTTTGTATTTTTAAACAGGTTGAAATTTGTGTCTTTGCAGGCGAGCGCACGGGATGAATTTGACAAATTCAACCCTATTTATAGAGCTTCAGGTCCGTGAAACACAGGAGGAACAATGGCAAAGGGATATTGGATCGCGCAGGTCACGGTAACAGACCCCGAAACATATGAAGAGTATAAAGCGGCAAATGCCATGGCCTTTGCCAAGTTCGGTGGCCGGTTTGTCATGCGCGGCGGGGCGCAAGTCACCAAAGAAGGCTCCACTCATCCACGCTCGGTAGTGATTGAATTTCCCAATTACGAAGCCGCTCTTGCGTGCTATGACAGTCCCGAATACCAAACCGCTCTGGCCATCCGCCAAGGCATTTCCCAAGGTAATCTGGTAATCATTGAAGGATATGAAGACTAACATGTTTGCAAATTTATTAAATTCTTTACTTTCTCCCGAGCCGGCTCAATTGGCACCAAGTGACGCGCGGCTGGCCATTGCCGCCCTTTTGGTGCGGGTGGCCCGCTCTGACAATCATTATGCGGAAAGTGAAATTCAGCGCATCAACAGGGTGCTACAAACCCGCTATGGCCTTGATGCTGCAGGGGCCGCCGCATTACGCCAGGATGGCGAAACACTTGAACAAGAAGCGCCCCATACAGTGCGCTTTACCCGCGCCATCAAAGACGCCGTTCCCTATGTCGACCGCACGGCTGTGATCGAATCCCTTTGGCAAATCGCACTGGCAGATGGCGCGCGCGATGATGAAGAAGATGCGCTGCTGCGCCTTGTCGCAAAATTGCTCGGGGTGAACGACGTCGACAATGCAGCTGCGCGCCGGCGCGCCGCACAGGCGTGATCGCCACCCTGCCCATGTATGACCGGCGCGAGATGCGCGCAGCGACAGACAGTTTGTGGCAGGCCATTCGCGCCGCATTGGGCTACGGCCCAGCGCAGCTCACCCGCCACGCCGACCCATGGCCGCTGTGGCGCGACCAAAATTTGCTTTTGGGCCAAACCTGCGGCCTGCCTTACCGGCGTCAATTGGCCAAGCATGTAAAATATGTGGGCACGCCCGATTACGGACTTAAAGGCTGCCCACCGGGGTATTATGCCTCGGTTTTTATTGCCAGCAGGGATGCAAATTTAT
>CABZJG010000089.1 GCA_902525995.1 Paracoccaceae bacterium
CTGAAAAACAGGCGTCACAGTATTGAGGGTATTTTGCTGAACGCCCCTTGGCTTCGCCCACTGCGCGATAAAGACCATCCAAGGAAATAAATTTCAAACTATCGACGGCAAGATGGCTGCGCATTTCTTCTTCGGTCATGGTGGCAGCAAGCAGTTTTTCACGCTGAGGGGTGTCCACGCCGTAAAAGCATGGCCAAGCGGTGGGCGGGCTTGCAATTCGAAAATGAACCTCTGCCGCACCGGCATCCAAAATCATTTCCTTGATCTTGCGTGACGTGGTGCCGCGCACAACGGAATCGTCAACCAAAATAACCCGCTTGCCCTTTATGAGCGCACGGTTGACATTCAGCTTAAGCCGCACACCCATATTGCGAATTTGCTCGGTGGGTTCAATAAATGTGCGCCCCATATATTGGTTGCGAATAATGCCCATCGCATAGAGAATGCCCGCCTGTTGCGAATACCCGATTGCCGCCGGAGTGCCACTGTCGGGCACCGGGCATACCAAATCGGCTTCAACGGGGCTTTCTTTGGCCAGTTCAACGCCGATCTGGCGGCGCGTTTCGTAAACCGAGCGGCCGCCGATAATGCTATCAGGGCGTGAGAAATACACATGCTCGAAAATACAAAAGCGTGAATCGCGCGGTCGAAACGGAAAATGGCTTTCAATTCCTTTTTGGGTAATCACAACCATCTCGCCTGGTTCAATCTCGCGCACGAAATCAGCGCCAATAATATCCAAAGCGCAGGTTTCTGAGCTTAGCGCCCACCCCTCGCCAACACGGCCGAGAACCAGAGGGCGTACCCCCAAAGGATCGCGTACGCCGATCAGCTTGGTACGTGTCATTGCGACCACAGAAAATGCGCCTTCCACCCGCCGCAGCGCGTCTTCCATTCTTTCTGGAATGTTTTGCTGTAGCGAACGCGCCATAAGATGGATAATGCACTCGCTGTCCGACGAGCTTTGAAAAATTGAGCCGCGTTCGATCAATTCGCGGCGCAGAGCATTGGCATTGGTGATATTACCATTATGCGCAATCGCCGCGCCGCCCATGGCAAACTCACCGAAAAAGGGTTGCACGTCGCGGATCACAGAGCCTTTGGTGCCGGCTGTAGAATAGCGCACATGGCCGATGGATAATGGTCCGGGCAGAGTTTTCATCAGGCTTTGTGATGTAAAATTATCACGCACATAGCCAAATCGCCGGACAGAATTAAATCCCGCGTCAGGATCATGGGCCACAATGCCGCCAGCTTCCTGTCCTCGGTGTTGAAGTGCATGCAGTCCAAGCGCAACAAAATTTGCGGCGTCTGCAGTTCCAATTACTCCGAAAACACCACACTCTTCGCGTAATTTATCATCATCAAAAGGGTGGGCCGGTGGCATCTGTTGGCGCGACACGTCAGGCAACTCCGAATCTAGCACAGCTTGTGATCACCGTCTTAATCTGTTTGCCCCCAAGTGTCACGAACCTATCCAGAATCTTATCTCTGATTTCGAGGGAAAAAACTCTCTGTGCATAAATGCGCGCCTATGCTTCGCATACTGCCACCAGTTGCTCGTATTGGGTTGTGATCCAGCCAAGCGCGCGCTCGGGTCTTCGGTCTTGGATGTCTTGTGCTATATCGCTAAAAATGCGCGCCGATTGGCTGTCGTCGACCACTGCGAAGGTCTCGGTGCTCAAAACCGATTGATAGGCAAAAAAAGCAATTGCCACCAAAGCCAGACCGCGCAAAATTCCAAACAGCAGGCCCAAGCCGCGATCCACGCGGCTGGCGGCAGTTTTGTCGATCAAAGTGGATAGAAGTGGTGTGAAAAAGGATAAAACAACCAAAGCGACCGCAAACACTGTGGCAAATGAAGCAATAATTGCCAATTCGCAACTGTCTGCTAGAATTGGCCCAACCATTGGGATTTCTTTGACCAACGGCATCAGTTGTGGTGCAAAAATAAACGCCAGAACAGCTGCCGCCACCCACCCGGCAATGGCCATAATTTCTCGCACCAGACCACGGGAGTAAGCCAAGAGCGCTGATATCAGCACCAATAGGATCACGAGGCCATCGATTAAGTTAAAACTGTCCATTAATCATGCATCCCCTACATGCAGCTGCTTTTGCGCACTAAAGTGCTCTTCAACAAAGCTCCCCAAATCCGCCATCTGGCTCACTTGTATATCTGTAATAGCCGATTGTTTTGCGTTGCTCGGCGCTAGTGCCCTTGT
Organism: Paracoccaceae bacterium; assembly: GCA_902525995.1. Taxonomy (GTDB): domain Bacteria; phylum Pseudomonadota; class Alphaproteobacteria; order Rhodobacterales; family Rhodobacteraceae; genus CABZJG01. The sequence goes on from CABZJG010000089.1 coordinate 2,226, forward strand.
GAAACCAAGTTTTTGCGCTTCTTTCAACCTATTTTCTGCTTGAGACACCGGTCTAAGGGCCCCTGAGAGGCTTATTTCGCCATAAACCACCGTATCAGCCGGTAAGCTTATATCTTCACGGGCAGACAGAAGGGCCGAGGCAACTGCAAGGTCGGCAGCTGGTTCGCTAATTTTCAATCCCCCGGCGACATTTAGATAGACGTCTAGACCGCTAAACGGAATGCCGCAACGGGCTTCAAGAACCGCTAAAATCATGGCCAGGCGCGCACTGTCCCAGCCGACAACCGATCGTCTGGGTTGGCTGTGGGGGGTGGGGGCGACCAAAGCTTGAAATTCCACCAAAACCGGCCGCGTTCCCTCCACCCCGGCAAAGACCACCGATCCGGGCGTGGGGGTGCCGCGATCGGCCAAAAACAATGCGGAGGGATTGCTGACCTCGGCCAATCCCTGACCGGTCATCTCAAACACGCCAATTTCGTCGGCGGCGCCAAAGCGGTTTTTCACAGCGCGCAAGATGCGGAATTGATGGCCGCGTTCACCTTCAAAATAAAGCACTGTATCAACCATATGTTCGACCACGCGCGGGCCGGCAATCTGGCCGTCTTTGGTCACATGGCCAACCAAAACCACCGAGAGGCCGCGACGTTTGGCAAACCGCGTCAACTCATGCGCGGCGGCGCGTACCTGGCTAACGCTGCCCGGGGCGCTTTCGACGGTATCGGCCCACATGGTTTGGATCGAGTCAATTATGACCAGTTGAGGTTTTTCTTCTTCGAGCGTGGTCAGGATATTGCGCAAGTTGGTTTCAGCGCCCAGTTGCACGGATGTGTCGCTCAGACCAAGGCGTGCTGCGCGCATGCGCACTTGTTCGCTGGCTTCTTCGCCAGAAATATAAATAGTTTTAAGACCGGCTTGGGCAAATTTTGCAGCCGCCTGCAGAAGCAGTGTTGATTTGCCAATCCCCGGATCCCCACCAACCAAAAGGGCGGAGGCGGGCACGAGCCCCCCGCCCAAAGCCCGATCAAGCTCGATAATCCCGCTTTTGGTGCGCTCAGGCGGTGCCTCGGTCGCCTTTAAGCCGCTGAGCTTCACCGCGGACCCGCGCTTTGCGCCCATTGAGGCCTTCGAAGGGCCAGAAGAGAGCCCGGCATCTTCTGAAATCGTATTCCATTCGCCGCATGCTTCGCATCGGCCTGACCATTTGCTGGTCACTGCGCCACAGCTGGCGCAGGAAAAGGACTTTGTTTTAGCCATGCTGCGGTTGTGCCAAGTCTTTCACCCTATGGCAAGCCGGATTGGCGAAATTCTCGTTGGCTCAGCGTCTGCACTGCCATAGACGCCAGAATGCAAAAGCTAAAAAAGTATAGTCCCCAAGCGGTTTCAACATGGCCCAAGCCAACGCCTTTAAAGATCACAATGTAAAGCGCGATTAAAAATACATCTGCCATCGCCAGTTTTCCCAGCAGAGACAGAATTGAAAACCCGCGTGGTGCCACGACGCCGAAATGCATCAGTGCAAGCAGGTCGGTTTTAAGCATTGGAGCGAACAGGGCGAAAAACATAACAAGGCAGGCTAGGATAATATCCGTCTGCCACAGGCTGAACACCCCGGTCAGGATACTAATCTGCGATAGGCCAAACAAAGGCAAAAGTCCGGCGTGCATCAGTTGGGCAAACCATGACAGCGGAAACAGTACCAGCAAACCAAGATTGAGATAACGCAGCATTGGCAGATAGGCCTTAAGTGATCTATCCGGTTTACATAATCATTCCCCAAAGCGCGATCAATGTGATCAGCAAAACCGCATGCAGCCCGTCTAACCAGCGATATCTCCGATGCAGGCGGATCGCGGCAATTGCCAAGGGCACAGAGGCAGCCATCATCATGCCTGCGCCATCCGCAAGGCGGCTCCACCAAAGAGAAAATTGACGTATGGGCCCGCTGTAAATTTCAAAAAAACTGAGCCCAAACAGGGCAAAAAGGCCCATTGCAGTGAGCACTAAAGAAGCAAGTGCCAACTGCCTTTCGCTTTTGACGTCAACGAGGCAGCGAAACATTGAAAGTACAAATAATGTTTGAAGATAGATGTATTTTTTGAACGCCAAAAACGCCAGAACTTCCGGAGGCGGTTTAAAGAGGGACTCCATCAGCGAATGGCCTCAATCGGTCCTTCTGCGCGGCCATGGATAAATTGGTCAAGATAGGGATCGCCAGAGTGATCAATATTTGCAATTGGGCCGCTCCATTGAATGACCCCTTCGTGCAGCATGGCAACCTCGTCTGCAATCGCCCGCACCGAGGACATATCATGCGTGATGGTCATGGCAGTAGCACCCATTTCAACCACAATCTCACGGATCAGATCATTGATGACACCGGCCATAATGGGGTCAAGTCCGGTGGTTGGTTCATCAAAAAAGATAATCTCGGGTTCGGCCGCTATTGCACGCGCCAGACCAACCCGTTTTTGCATGCCGCCCGACAGTTCGGCGGGAAATTTATCGGCGACATCTGCGCCAAGCCCCACGCGCCCGAGCTTATCAATCGCTATTTGGCGGGCCTCTTCAGGCGGTCGCTTAAGGGCGCCGTTGAGCAACCGAAAAGCCACGTTTTGCCAAACGCTCAGGCTATCAAACAGCGCGCCGCCTTGAAAAAGCATACCAAAGCGCGCCAGAAAGGCATCGCGTTCGGCGCGCGCAGCATCTTGGCCATCAACCAGTATTGTGCCTTTGTCCGGCGAGATAAGCCCCAAAACGCACTTCAGTGTAACCGATTTTCCTGTACCTGAACCACCGATGATCACCATCGATTTGCCTTTTTCAACTTTTAGATCAATACCCTTTAATACGGCGTTGTTTCCAAATGATTTATAGACATCATTCAATCGGATCATGCGGTAAAAAAGACCTCAGTAAGCACATAGTTGGCGGCAAGAATTAGAACGCTTGATGCAACAACGGCTGATTTCGTGGCGCGTCCAACGCCTTGGGCCCCGCGCCCAGAGCGCATGCCATAATAGCAGCCCATGAGAGCAACAATAAACCCAAACACAGCGCCTTTGACCAAGCCGCTGGCGATGTCCCAAAACTGAAGGAAATCAACGGTATTTTTAAGATAGGCGGCCGAGTTGAAGTCTAGTCGATTGATCCCGACAAAATAGCCACCCATGATCCCGATCGCATCACCAACAGCAACCAGCACAGGCACTGCCAGTGTCGCTGCAAGAACACGCGGCACTGTCAAATAGCGCATCGGGTTGGTGGACAGCGTCACCAGCGCATCAATTTGTTCGGTGACTTTCATCGTGCCAATTTCGGCAGCGATGGAACTGGCAACTCTGGCAGCGACCATCAAGCCTCCAAGCACCGGGCCCAACTCACGGGTCATGCCAATAGCAACGATTGATGGAACCACGGCTTCAGCGTTAAAGCGGGCGCCGCCCGAGTAAATCTGCAAAGCAAGTGCCCCACCTGTAAAAAACGCTGTGAGCCCGACAACCGGCAGCGATAGCCAGCCGATCTGCAACAGCGACACACCAAATTCACGCAGATAAAAGGGCGGCAAAAACATTTGGCGCAATGTATCAAGAGCGAACAGAGTGACCCGCCCAAGCGCAGCTAAAAAGCTAAGGGTATTGCGGCCAATAAATTCCAGAGGTGTGGTAAGGATCATATCTCTTTATAGCGTCTTTGATAGCGAGAACCAAGCGAGGTTAAGACCTCATACCCAATGGTGTCAGCCGCAGTTGCCAAATCATCGATACTTTGCAAGCTGTTTAAAAGTTGCAAACTGCTTGGGGTATCGGCCAGCAAAGTAATATCAACGCCGATAAGATCCATAGAAATACGGCCCACCACAGGGCAGGCAACGCGGTCTGAATATAAACTTAGGTTCGGACCAAGACTGCGCATTATCCCATCTGCATATCCGGCCGAAACCGTGGCAATCTTGCGCGGGGTCGGGGCTGTCCATGTGTTGGAATAGCCAACCGTTTCGCCGGTATCAACATCGCGCACTTGGATCACAGGCACGTCCAGTGATACAACGGATTGCGCGGTTTCAAAAGGCGCGCCGCCATAAAGCCCCACGCCGGGGCGCGTTAATTCAAAATGATAACTATTGCCAAGTAATATTCCACCTGTTGCGGCCAGCGAACGCGGCACATTAAGCCCGTCGGTCATATCGCGAAATTCGCGCAGCTGCTGAGCGTTCATAGTATGCTGCGGATCATCTGCGCAGGCCAGATGGGACATAAGTATTTCTGGTCTTAGGCGCAGAACCAAATCGCGCACAGCCTGCCATTCCGCAGGTTCTAAGCCCAGCCGGTTCATGCCGCTATCAAGCTGCACGCCAAATTCAACATCTGGCATCGCATCCACATGGCGCAAAAGCTGATCCACTGAATTGATCATCGGGGTCAGCTGGTGCTCGCGGATTAGCGACGTGTCGTTTTCCATATGCCCCGAAAACACATAGATTTTCGGCCCGGGCCCTAGGGCGCGGCGCACCACGGTGCCTTCTTCTGCCACCGCAACAAAAAAATGTCGCGCGCCTTCTTGGGCCAATGCGCGGGATACCCGTGCGGCGTCAAGCCCATAGCCATTGGCCTTGACCACAGCGCCGGTCACGCCAGCGCTGAGCGCGCTGAGCGCCCGCCAGTTGGCGCGGATCGACATTAAATCTATTGTCAAAGTGGCTGTGCTCATACGCTTTTTTTGACTGGCAGGGCTCTAAGGTCAAGCAGAAAGAATTAAAATCCTTCTCTGTATATCTGTCCAAGAAGACTAAGAGCGGGGCACTAACCCCTGCGCTTAGTCCCAAAAAACGATGTGCAGCCCACACGGTTAATCAGATTCAAGCATTTTGATAAATTGTGCTCCGCCATATTCTCGCCGCTTGAAGCCCATTGATAAATAGGCTTGCTGCGCGGCTTCGTTTTGCAAATCTGCACCAAGCACCAATGCAGCGGCGCTCTCTGAGGCGGCAATCTTTTCAAGATGCTGAATCATTTGGCGACCTGCACCGGTTTTACGGTGCGCTTCATCCACATAAAAAAGATGCACGCGCAAACGCCTTTGGCCAATATGCAGACCAAATTCATCGTAGCAGAGCGCAAAAACCACGGGGGTGCCCTGCCGTTCACCAAAAAACACGCGGGCGCCGGCTTACGGACCAAAGACATCGCGGATGATCGCATCGGGATTGCGTTGATAAGTGTCATTGTGAAAAGCGCAGAGTGCGGCAATCATATCCTCGATAAGTTCAATATCTG